>JABIIH010000093.1 GCA_018649245.1 Rhodospirillaceae bacterium
CTTGATAAATTTAGAGCCGATCAAACCGCCGGTGTCGCCGAAGAGCCGGAAGACTAACTAGGGCCTAAAGGCTTAGCCAAAGCCCGGCGCTGCAATCGGCGCAAAGGTGCGATAACTTGCTTCAATCGACGCTCAATTTTGCTTTGAAATTTGGGAATTTTCAGCACATCAGCAATGCGACGATCCAGAAAGGCTTGAGTATCGGCGAAATCATCCGAATTATCTGCCAACCAATAGAGTATGGTTGAGCCATACACACCAGCTAGCAATCCACGCTTGGTATAATAATTAAAATCGGTCGAGGTATCGCCAATGGCGTGCCAAATCGTGTCCACCGTCTGTGCCGTGATTTGCATGCCAGTAAAATGGTTGCCAGGCAGAGCAAGGAAAGTCAGCAGACGGCGCAGAGGTTCCCGGTAAGGGACTAAAAGCTGCAACCGTATCTGAATTCCAGTGGCAATTTTCTCCCGCACTGGCATTTTCTCGAGGTCAAGTTCAGCCAGTTCCGCCAGCATTTGGCGATCCATATATTCACCGAAATTTTTGGCAACTTCCTTGAGACCACCCGGATACAACAATTGGGCATCAGGCGCATCGCCGTCGAGGTCATTTTGCCCTGCAGTCAGCGCTTTTTTGCTCCAGCCATCGAACAATACATGCGGCAACATGGCCAGCAGCAGACGATCTCGATCTTCGGTAAATTTCTGCTGCGGCATCAGCCCTCCTCCGCGACTTGCAGTTCCGCTTCAAAGTCTTCTTCAAGACCATGGCCACGGCGGAGCAGTTTAATATTACGGTTGGTTTCCTCGGCATAACCCATAAGCGATAAATCGTTCATACGCATCGGATAAAGCAGGCCATCCAGATGATCGCATTCGTGCTGAACCGCGCGGGCATGAAAGCCGCTGGCAAGGCGTTCCTCACGATTTCCCGCTGGCGTGGTCCAGGAATATTTGATGTGAGAATAACGCTCTACCGAACCCATGAGATCTGGCACCGATAAACAAGCCTCCCAATCCAAATTGGTTTCTTCGCTAAGCGGCTCAATAACCGGATTGATCATAATCGTTAGTTCCGTCTCGCTATCCTGCTCATCCTCGCCGCTGCGGCTTTCGGGGACAAAGAATATCACCACGCGCTTTGAGACATGAACCTGCGGCGCTGCTAAACCAATACCGGCAGCATCTTGCAACGTATCGATCATATCATTGATCAGAAGGGTGATTCCCGGATCCGTAGGATCATCGACGTTATCAGCGATTCGATGCAGCACCGGATGCCCCATGCGAGCGATTTTTAAGATAGCCATTTGGAGAATATGACCTAAAAAACCCAGCGATCCAATGATTTAGCAATAAAAAGCTACATTTTTGCCAAAAAAACACCATTTGAAGGTTAGAACCCCTTCCCAAGCCACAACTGGCATGTTAGAAGGCGCGACCTTAATGACTATTTGCTACAGGAGTAAGCAAACCCGTGCACGTAACTGTCCGTGATAATAACGTCGATCAGGCCCTTAAGGCGCTGAAAAAGAAAATGCAGCGCGAAGGTGTTTTCCGGGAAATGAAACTACGC
Organism: Rhodospirillaceae bacterium; assembly: GCA_018649245.1. GTDB lineage: Bacteria > Pseudomonadota > Alphaproteobacteria > Rhodospirillales > UBA2165 > TMED23. Next base: position 1,576 of record JABIIH010000093.1, read on the forward strand.
CGTTCTTATGAAAAACCATCTGAACGCAAAGCCCGCGAAAAAGCAGAAGCCGTCCGACGCGCTCGGAAGTTAGAACGCAAGCGTCTTGAACGCGAAGGCTTCTAAAACTTCCCTTTTCAAAACAATCGATAAATAATGATTAAGGCTCGGAAATTTTCCGGACCTTTTGTTGTGCATTAAATTTCAAATGCAGCGCGCACCCTATCGACCTCGGCGGCACAATTCGTTAAAATCTCTGCCTAGTCATGCAGAAATTATTTAATCTTGAACAACTCCAGCATTATATGGCCGAAGGCTCAGCCCAGGTTAATGGCTACCTTCAGTCGGGCTCGGCATCCGTTATCTGGTCCTTATTTGACGTCCAGGACGAATTAGGCATCACCGGCAACATTGCCGAGATCGGTGTTTATCACGGCAAACTGTTTATTTTGCTATGCCATAGTTTACGGGCAGGAGAACGCGCTTTTGCGGTTGATGCTTTTGACACGCTGCCAGAAATTCAGGGCATTAAAACGACCGAAGACCAACAGCGATTCAGTGCTGAGAATGTTCGTTTAAATCTCGAGAAAAATGGTATCCATGCGGATTTGGTTAAACTCGTTGTCGCTGACAGTCAGGCTTTAACGGCAGCTGAACTGGCGGCGGAGTTTGACGCTTCCAGCATTCGTTTATTTAGCGTCGATGGTGATCATTCCAGGAAAGGTGTGCGGCATGATTTGAATTTGGCCGCAGCGACACTTTCACCTGGTGGTATTATTCTGGCTGATGATCTCTTTAATACCATTTGCCCCTCGCTCACCGAAGGCATTATTGATTTTTTCCGGGAAGACAACGCTGGGCGCCTCGAACCAGTGGCCATTATTTCCGCCAATGGACCGCTGCAAACCGGCTCACCAAAACTGATACTTTCAGATGCTGCCTATGCCGAACGTTATAAGGCCTATCTGCAATTGCTCAACCGCACCAACTATAGCCACACTGATGAGTTTTTAGGATTTGCCAATGTCTTGATTTTAGACTTTCAGGAACAACCGACCAAGCACCCGTTAGATGATGATGTCCGCCGAGCGGTGGCAGAGTTCCTCAATGGGTGATCCTTGAGGATGGAGCTAAGCATCATCATAGCGACTAGAAATCGCGCTCAATCCTTGGCTAAAGCCCTTGATGCCCTATCCCAATTAGCTATCTCCTTCGATAGTATTGAAGTTCTGGTTGCCGACAACGGTTCTAGCGATGCAACGGCTGGCATTTGCGATATGTACGGAAAAATGTTTCCGCATTTCAAATATATCTTCGATCCGAGACCCGGCCAGCTTGTCGGCTGGCACCGCGCCCTACCCGAATCCAGCGGTGAAGTTTTAGCTTTTATCGATGATGATGTTCGGCCAACACCGGGTTGGGCGGCGGCGGCACTCGAGTGTTTTGAAAGCCCAGACATTGGCCTGGCAACGGGAAAAATAATCCCCGAATTCGAAGAGAAGCCGCCGCTCTGGCAAAGCGATCTAGTATTGAGTAATCAATGGGGGATGTGGTCCGCCCTTTGGTGCATGCTCGATTTCGGTGAGGAAATCATAGAAATCCCTGCCGATTTTGTTTGGGGCAGTAATTTCCTCATCCGCCGCAATGCTTTGATTGATGCGGGCGGCTTTCACCCGGGCGGTATGCCGAAACATCTTTTTCATTTCACCGGTGATGGCGATGTCGGCGTTGGCCGCTTGGTCGAGCAAAATGGCTTTAAGACCCTCTATCACCCCGCAGCTGCCGTGGCGCATGATCTGCCGGCAGCGAGAAATTCAAGCCCAGACGAAATACAAAGATGGATATTCGGCGAAGGGTTGGTGACGTCCTATGTCTTGATGCGACGCCTGGCCGCCGCTCACCCTGAGCTCAAGCCAGAGGATTTGATACCGTTGGTCGCTGAAACCATAAATCCTCAAGAAATTTCCAATATCGGTCGAGGTTATCTGAAATCCAACAGCAAGATACCTGATGATCTACAAATCTTATTCAATACCTGTGGCGCCGAAGGCTTCCAACTTCACCAAGAGCATTTTAAAAATGACGCGTCGTTTCGCCAATGGGTATTGCGGCCCAGTTATCTTGATATTGATGCTTGTTATACTCACCCGGATTTAGTGCCGGCTGAGACATAGTGTTTCGGTGACAGCTTACTTTTTAATCAGCCATAGCTTTGGCATCGTCAAACGGAACGTTCGGCGATAACAAACATGCCGATTAATCGACCCTCTTTTCCAGAACGTACTGCATTTGCTTGGCGTTCCGGCATGTCTTCACCCATGATCACGCTTTGTCCCAATTCGCTGGTAGATCGTATCGCAGCATTCCCCGGTCTACCTACTTTGGTCCGGGTTTCAATATTAATGAAACCAGCTTCTTCCAGACTTTGCACAATCGTCTCGGGTGTTTCGAGGTAACTGTATTCCGGGGTCATCGCCCAGGGCAGTGGATAATGCGGCTCTCCATTAGGCCCTCTAGCCGTATGGCTGAATAAATATCGGCCCCCTGGAGCAAGCACACGATAAACCTCTGCGAACATTCTGGCCTTATCTTCAACATTCATAGTGACGTTCTGGCACCACACAAGATCGAAACTCTGATCATCCTCAGAAATATCGGTGACGTTTCCTTGGCTGACGGAGATCCTATCTTCAAGGCCGCAAAGTTTATTGAAATGCACTGCCGTTTCGACATATTCTGGCGTCAAGTCAATCGCCTTAATCTGACATCCGAAAGTTTGGGCGAGATAACGGCTAGAGCCACCAACGCCACATCCTGCATCAAAAACCCGAGTGTCTTTTCCGATGTTAACCATGCCAGCTTGAGCAATTGTCGAATTAAGGCCACCGCCATGCAATTGGTCAACTAAGTGCAGCATTTCAACGGTAAGATTTGAAGTATCGTGCCCGGCTGCTTCAAGAGCGCTCAATATGCGGTCGGCGAGATCGTTGACAGCATAGTGCATCTGGATCGTTGATGTTGCGTCAGTCATGTTGTCCTCCCTGAGAGACAAATATAATTTTTTCCTGCAACTTATTATTGATATTATTGCATATATCTTTACTCAAAATTTCTGCTCCAGGCTATAATTGGTAGTTCTTCTTAATTAATTTATGCCGATTACTTGAAGCAACAGAAAAACGGCCCCCAAACTGAGGACCGTTCTCCTTTATATTTTTGACTACTCTAGCCAAGTGCCTGCACGATACTTTCGGTCATTGCCTTAGCGTCAGAAAACAACATCATCGTGTTATCGCGGAAGAACAGTTCGTTATCAACGCCGGCATAACCTGAGGCCATTGAGCGTTTGATAAACAGCACGGTCTGAGCATTTTCGACCTCGAGGATCGGCATACCGTAAATCGCACTTGTCGGGTCGGTTTTAGCCGCCGGATTTGTGACGTCATTGGCACCAATCACGAAAGCAACATCCGCTGTAGAGAACTCGGTGTTAATCTCTTCGAGCTCGAACACTTCGTCATAAGGCACGTTGGCTTCAGCCAGCAAAACGTTCATATGACCCGGCATACGACCGGCTACAGGGTGAATGGCATAAGCAACCTCAACACCTTCTGCCTTCAGGAGATCACACATCTCACGCAAGGCATGTTGGGCCTGCGCCACCGCCATGCCGTAACCCGGTACAATGATAACTTTGCTGGCGTTCTTCATGATGAAAGCTGCATCGTCGCCACTGCCCGATTTAACCGCTTTAGCTTCGCCGCCGCCACCGGCAGCAGGTCCTGCGACCTCACCACCAAAGCCACCGAGCAGGACATTAAAGATCGAGCGGTTCATGCCTTTGCACATGATATAGCTGAGGATGGCGCCAGAGGAGCCGACCAGCGCACCCGTAACGATCAGAGCCGTGTTGCTGAGAGTAAAACCAATGCCGCAAGCAGCCCAACCTGAATATGAATTCAGCATCGACACCACCACAGGCATATCAGCGCCGCCAATCGGCACGATGATCAAGAAACCGAGCACAATCGATATCGCGACCACCGCCCAAAA
>JABIIH010000152.1 GCA_018649245.1 Rhodospirillaceae bacterium
AGCAAGGATTTGGCTGAACATTTGCGGGCAACCCCGGTGCTGGTCGCCGTGTGGTTTGCCGTCTTTGCGATCCCGTTATTTTTATTCACGCCAGATCAACCCTCCCGCCGTTTGAGCCCTACGGCGGCGATTCGCGAAGGCATAGGCGCGCTCTTGGAAACGCTCAGAAAAATTCGCTCCTACAGTCAGATCGCGCGCTATCTGCTGGCCCGGATGATCTACACCGACGGCATTAATACGCTGTTTGCCTTTGGCGGTATTTATGCAGCGGGAACATTCGGTATGCCGTTTTCAGAACTGATCATGTTCGGTATCGCGATTAATTTAACGGCTGGGCTTGGCGCGGTGATGTTCGCCTGGCTCGATGATCGGATCGGCCCCAAGCGCGTAATTCTGATTGCTCTGGCAGCCTTAACGATCTTGGGTGGAATTTTGCTGATCATTCAGGATAAAACGATGTTCTGGGTATTTGGCGTGCCGCTGGGTCTATTTGTCGGCCCTGCGCAATCCGCCAGCCGCTCTTTAATGGCCCATATCGCGCCAGCTGAGCTCAGGACGGAAATGTTTGGTCTCTATGCTTTTTCCGGCAAGGCGACGGCATTTATCGGCCCGGCTTTATTGGCACTGGCAACGGACATGTTTCATTCCCAGCGTGCTGGTATGGCAACCATCCTGATATTCTTTATCGCCGGCGGGTTTTTACTACTGCCGGTGGTTGATGCCAGAGATTGAAGTAAGGCGATAACAGGTGTACATACGGCGTTAACTGAAGGAGTTTACCCGCATGACCTTTCCCGATTCCAAATTTGATCAAATTGCCGCCTATAGTGATGCTTATTTTGAGCATTATGCCAAAGCAGCAGCGAGCGTGGATCGGGAAAAGTTGGCAGCGGCGGTGGAAATTCTACAAGGCGCTTACGAAAATAAAAATAACCTCTATGTCTGCGGCAATGGCGGCTCGGCGTCGATTTCAAACCATCTGGTCTGTGATCACGGCAAACTAATTGCCACCGATACAGATTTACTGCCGCGAACCGAATCGCTGGCGAGCAATATTGAGGTTATCACGGCAATCGCCAATGATATTTCCTATGATCAGGTGTTTGTCCATCAGCTCAAAATCGCTGCTGATCCTGGGGATGTTCTGATTACCGTCAGTTCTTCCGGTGATTCAGAGAACATTGTGCAGGCGGCGACCTGGGCGCGGGCTAATGATATGGAGGTAATTTCAATGACCGGCTTTGCCGGCGGGCGTAGCGCTGAAATTGCCAGTGTTAATCTTCATGTTGACGGCGACAATTACGGCGTTATCGAGGACGTGCATCAATCTTTGATGCATTTATTGGGACAATTTATGCGACAAGCCAGGATGGATGAAAGCCTTATCAAAGAGCGTAATTTCTAGTCGAACAGCCTATAATCACCCTGAAACCCCGGTTATTTACCCGATAAATAGGCAAATATCAGCGTTTAACCCCAAATTTAAGGGGTAAATTATGCCAGTTACTTTGAAAAAGGTGATTACAAGGCCTAATTTTGGCTTAATACATGCAAAAACAGGTGTTTTTAGTCAAACTTAGTATTTAAGTCGGAATAGAAATATAGTTCACTAATGGCGGAAATGGCGCATGCCGGTGAAGACCATGGCGAGGTTTTGCTCATCGGCGGCGGCAATGACCTCATCGTCTCTGATCGAGCCACCCGGCTGAATAACCGCCGTGACGCCGGCTTCGGCCGCGGCCAGCAAGCCATCGGCAAAGGGGAAGAAGGCATCCGAAGCAACAACTGATCCGATGGCCCGGCTTTCGGTTTCGCCAGCCGCCGCAGTGGCGTCTTCAGCTTTCCAGGTGGCGATGCGCGAAGAATTAACCCGGCTCATTTGCCCTGCACCAATGCCCACCGTGACGCCGTTTTTGGCATATATAATGGCATTTGATTTGACATGTTTGCAGACCGTGAAGGCAAAATGAAGATCAGCCAGTTCCTGTTCGCTGGGTGCCCTTTTGGTCACCACTTTCAACTTACCTTCGGTGACAGCAGCGTCGCGGCCTTGCACCAAATAGCCGCCAGCGAGCGTGCGCACGGTTAGGTCTGAAATTGAGGTATCGGGTAAGCCGCCGGTTTGCAGTACGCGGAGATTTTTCTTAGCACCCAGAATTTTTTGAGCTTCTGCCGAAATTTCCGGCGCGATAACCACCTCGGCAAAGAGTTTGGCAATCTCTTCGGCAGTGGCCCCATCTAAAGTCTGGTTCAGGGCAACGATCCCGCCAAAGGCGCTTTCCGGATCACAGGCCAAGGCTTTCAAATAAGCATCCCGTAGCGGTCCAGCCTCGTTTTTTGACTGGGCGACGCCGCAGGGATTGGCATGTTTGATAATCGCACAAGCGGTCTCTTTAAATTCTGCCACCAGCTCAAAGGCGGCGTCGGTATCGTTGAGGTTATTGAAACTCAACTCTTTACCTTGCAATTGTTGGGCTGTGGCGATGCCTGGCCGATTATCACCATTGGTATAAAAAGCGGCAGCTTGATGAGGATTTTCGCCATAGCGTAGTTCTTGCTTTAAATCGCCGGCAAACACCAGACGTTCCGGGTGAGGTGTTGCCAACTCGCCGGCAAACCAATTGCCAATCGCCGCATCATAGGCGCCTGTCCGCCGGTAGGCTTTTGCAGCCAGATTTTTGCGAAACTCCAAGCTTGTGCCACCTTTATTGGCAGCCATTTCTTCGACCAGGTGGCCATAGTCCTCAACGTCGACAACAACTGTCACAGCGACGTGGTTTTTGGCAGCCGAGCGGATCATGGCTGGTCCACCGATATCAATGTTTTCGATGCAAGTGTCATAGTCAGCGCCGGAAGCAACAGTTTCTGCAAAGGGGTAGAGATTAACCACGACCAAATCAATCGGCGGAATGTCATGTTCGTCCATGGTCTTTTGGTCTTCGGCATGGCCGCGCCGGCCAAGTAAGCCGCCATGAACTTTCGGATGCAGAGTTTTAACCCGGCCATCCATCATTTCCGGGAAGCCGGTATGTTCTGATACTTCCTTGACGGCGATCCCAGCCTCGCTAAGCATTTTTGCCGAGCCACCTGTTGATAAAATCTCAACACCATGATCGGCCAAATATTTGCCTAAATCAACCAATCCGGATTTGTCTGAAACGGAAATAAGAGCCCTTTGGATAGAATTGGAAACAGGGTCGGACATTAAGCAGGGCTCCTACGGATCGACGCGGTTAAGATGATGCGGGATATAGCAAACAGCGAGGCTTTGAGCCAGTATAATTATCAAAATCTGGCTGAAAGAATCTCAATTTTAATCACTTTGACTGGGATTATATTCAGGCACCAAATTGGTAATCACAGACCGGGCGCCCGCTTGATCATTATTGGCGATTGCTGTCTTCAAAATCTCAATTTGATCTTGCACAGAAGTCAGATCATTTACTCTGGGTGCTGCCAACAGCACACCGGCATGGGAAGTTTGATCAAGCTTTTCGCTGCCATGGAAAATTTCTTCAAATAGTTTTTCGCCTGGCCTGAGACCGGTATAGCTGATGGCAATATCTTCGTCCGGCAAGAATCCGGCCAAGCGGATCATCTGATGGGCTAGATCAAGGATCAGCACTGGTTCACCCATATCGAGGACGTAAATTTTACCGCTTTGATCTCGGGTAATGCTGCCAAGCGCCGAGGCCGCCAAGACCAGCTCCACCGCTTCGCGAATGGTCATGAAATAACGCTTCATTTTGGGATCTGTTACCGTGACCGGCCCGCCAGCGGCAATTTGCTGGCGGAAAAGTTCAACCACTGATCCGGTTGAGCCTAAGACATTGCCAAACCGCACGGTAACAAAACGCGTATTATTTTGCTCACCATTGTCATTCTGGAGATCTAAAGCCTGGCAATAGCTTTCGGCAATTCGTTTAGACGCGCCCATCACGTTGGTTGGATTGACCACTTTGTCAGTTGAGATTTGCACGAAAGTAGCCACGCCCACAGCTTTGGCAGCATTAACGACATTCATGGTTCCCAACACATTGGTGGCAAGACCTTCCAGCACATTCGCTTCGACCATCGGCACATGTTTGAGGGCGGCTGCATGAAAGACCAATTCCGGCTGGTTCGCTTCAAATATGCTGGAAATGCGTTGATTGTCGCGGACATCACCGATTAATGATTGCCGCGATAAATCCGGGTGTCGCTTCGAGAGCTCCATGTCTATGCTGTAGAGATTAAATTCAGAATTTTCGACCAAGGCGATTGAGGCTGGTTCCAAATCCGAAATTTGGCGGACCAACTCAGCTCCGATGCTGCCGCCAGCGCCGGTGATAAGAACGCGCTTACCTTTGATCAGAGCTTTCATGGCATCGCGATCCAAAGCGGTCTGGGGACGCCCCAGTAAGTCCTCAACATCAATCGGCCTGACATCCACCTCGCTGCCGACACCCTGTTTGAAATCTGTTAGTGCGGGTAAGCGGGCCAATGTCATGCCATGGCTGTCGGCGATATCAAGCAAGGTTTTAATTTCCAAGCCATCAATGCGTTCCGAGGTAATAACCAGCCGCTGCGGCGGCGGGCCTAGCCGGGCTAAATCTTTAATTACAGTTGGAATTTGATCGATGGTACCGAGAATTTCGACGCCATGAATATCCCGGCCAACTCTGGCTTCGGTGCCTGAAACAATACCCGCCGCGCGGTAATTGGCATCACTTCTGGCCAGATCACGAATAAACAACTCCGCACTGTCACCGGCGCCAACCAAAAGAACCGGGATGCGCAGATGGGTATTTTGTTCGAGTTTAAACTCGAAGCGGCGGTCTTTGAACAGGCGATAAAGAAAACGAGGACCACCTAACAGCGCCATTAAAACAAACCAGTTAATAAACGGCAGAGAACGTGGCAAATCCTCTAGTCGAGTAGTGGCAAACATCAGTACCAAAAAAACTAATACCGTGAGACTGGCGGATTTAGTTATAGTGAGCAAATCGTTAAGTGAGGCATAGCGCCACACGCCGCGATACATTTTCATTGAGCGGAATACGATTGCGGCAACGGCTGCAAATATTGCTGTCCACAGCAGCAGTTGATCTAACTCATAAAATTCAATATCCGTGCCGATGCGCAGGAATAGGGCAATGACAAACGATAGCGCTGCCATAATGACATCGTGGATAAAGGCTATATTGGCGCGGTTATAAATCTTGAGCACGGGTTTAGTTATCGACCTAAAATTGGTTCTGTCCGCGACGGACTAATATGGCGAGACCATACCATATTCAAACAGCCAAGCCACCTCTAAGGATATTTGATGAAATCTATTTATTCTTAACCGAGCGCCACCAATCGGCGGTTAGCTTTAATCCTTCGGTCATCGTGAAAGGGGGCCGCCAATTTAAAAGCGAGCGAATTTTGCCGCTATCAACGGTCAGCGATCCGATCAGCCGTTGGATGGCGCCGGACTTGCCGGTCAAAGCCCCGGCAAATTTCAATAAGCCCGGCGGTAGATTAATCAGGCGTGGTTTTTTATTGAGTGAGGCCGCTATATTCTCAATCAAGCTTGTGGTCGAAACCGTGCCTTCATCGCTGACAAAAAACGTCTGATTGGCAGCGTCCGCATGAGTTGTGGCAGTAACAATTACGTCTGCAAGATTTCCAACATAGATAAGACTACGCTGATTTTGGATGGCGCCAAGAGGCAGGACGGTACCTCTATCCACGGCTTTGAGGAGGGTGAGAAAATTGCCCTTCACGCCCGGGCCATAAACCAGGGGCGGGCGTAAGATAACGACCTCCATTGAGGTGGTTTTCGATATTTCCAACAAAGCTTGTTCGGCTTCCCATTTAGAAACACCGTAGCCGTCTTCGGGCCGGGCTGGATCCGTTTCGCTAAATCCTGAGGGTGGGCTAAGTTCTCCGGTGACCTTCGTCGTGCTGAGGAAAATAAATCGCTTTACCCCAGCGGCGACGGCCTGCTCGGCCAAACGTAAGGTGCCATCCGTGTTGACGCGGCGAAATTCTGCCAGTGGATCAACCGCCCGGTCTTTCATCACATGGACACGAGCCGCCAGATGGATAACAATTTCGGCACCCGACAGAGCTTGCGACCAATCAGTGTCCGGGCCGATCTCCGGGATGTGGTAAAGCGGCACGCTCTCCGGCCCGGCGCCTAGATTGGCTGTCCGGGTGGTGCCGCTCAACATGTGGTCATTTTGCCGCAGCTGTTTGCACAATGCCGCCCCCACAAATCCCGTTATACCAGTGATGAGGATTTTGCTCATGGCTGGCGTTTTCCCATCAGGGCTTTTTCGAACACGGCAATCATTTCTTCGGCTTGAGCGCTACGGGAGTGCTCGGGTGCAGCAGCCAGCGATTTTTGCGCCAGATGTTCTCTTAGCGATTTGTCTTTTAAAAGTTTTTTAGCGGCCTCGGCGAGTGCTTCTGGATTC
>JABIIH010000136.1 GCA_018649245.1 Rhodospirillaceae bacterium
GACATTTTGGCCATTGCGACAGGTCGAGAGATGCCGTTTGGCATCACCGATGGTGAGAGGAGTGTTCACTAATGAGCCCGCTCGTCATTGGCGCCTTAGTCTGCATTTCAACTATTGCTGTTCTCGCGACTGGTATCCCTGTTGCTTTCGGCCTCGGCTTGGTGGCGATCACATTTTTAATAATTTTTGAAGGGCTCGGCACGTTAGATGTCTTGGCCGATACTTTTTTTGAAGGTCTAGCAGAATTTTCGCTGGTCTCTATTCCGATGTTTATTGTTATGGGCGTGGCAATCGCGATCTCGCCCGCCGGTAAGGATTTGTACGAAGTGCTGGATCGCTGGCTGCACCGGATACCGGGTGGTTTGATCATTTCAAACTTAGGGGCGTGCTCAATTTTCGCCGCCCTTAGCGGTTCATCACCGGCGACGTGTGCAGCAATCGGCAAAATGGGCATTCCAGAAATGCGCAAGCGCGGTTTCCCAGATGGCTTGGCGACTGGCGCAATTGCTGCCGGCGGTACGCTCGGTATTCTAATCCCACCCAGCATCACCATGATTGTCTATGGTATTTCGACCGAGACCTCGATTGGCCGCTTATTCCTGGCAGGCTTTTTGCCAGGCCTCTTGTTAACGGCGCTTTTTATGATGTGGTCAATTTATGCGGCTTGGCGAGGCGGTTTTAAATTCGGCACCAAAGAAAGCGGCTTTACGTTTAAAGAAAAATTCGAACTGGTGCCGAAGGTTTTTCCATTCCTGGTCATTATCATAGCTGTCTTATTTGTACTTTATGGCGGGGTAGCAACGCCTTCGGAAGCCGCCGGCGTTGGCGCATTCTTCTGTCTTATTTTAGTGGCAGTTATTTATAAGATTTATCAGCCGGCCAAAATTTGGGCGATCCTTAGTGATGCCATGAAAGAAAGCGTGATGATCCTGATGATCATCGGCGCCTCGGCGTTGTTTAGTTTCGCGCTGTCTTCGTTGTTCGTTACCCAGGCAGTGGCCGAAACCATTGTCTCCTTATCAGTAAATAAATGGGTGCTGATGGGTATCATCAATGTGTTTCTGCTGGTTGCTGGCTTTTTCCTGCCGCCGGTCGCCGTAATTTTGATGACCGCACCGATACTGTTGCCGATTGTCACCGGGCTCGGCTTTGATCCGTATTGGTTCGCCGTTATCTTCACCGTCAATATGGAGATCGGTCTAATCACGCCCCCGGTCGGACTTAATTTGTATGTGATTAACGGTATTGTGCCGGATGTCTCTCTGCCGACGATCTTGAAAGGTGCGATGCCGTTTATGCTTTGCATGGTCTTAGGGATTATTATCATGAGCATCTTTCCGGAGATCGTGACCTTTCTGCCGGACTATATCATGGGGCCTGCTTCATAATCCCGCTCGCTAATCCTATTAGGTGGGATTTTTGCCTTAAATATGCCGGTTTTGAGCACATAATGTTAGCGATCAGCAATTCACCGTTGAAATCGGAATTTTATTCCGTTACACCAATGGCGTACGGGGTAATTTAATGATTAACAGCTTTGTATTGTTGATCCAACAACAGGGAGAACTCAAAAATGACCAGTCGTATCTTAAGTGTTGCAGTAGCTGCTGCGGTAATGGGCGGTGCACTTTCCGTGACACCGGTTAAAGCCGAAACTGAAATATTATTTAACCGCTTTGTGCCCGCCAAACATCCGTTCAATGTCGGCATGTTTATTCCGTGGGCCAAAGATGTTGAACGTGTCACCAATGGCAGCGTTAAAGTTAAATTTACAGAGAAATCTTTGGCGCCACCGCCTAAGCAATGGAACATGGTTTCCAAAGGTATTGCCGATGCAGCCATGCTCGCCAATAACTTCGAAAGCGGACGTCTGAAATTGCCAAATATTGCGCAAATTCCGTTTGGCGCATCTTCAGCCGAAAAACGCGGTCTCGCCATGTGGCGGACTCATGTCAAATACCTGGCCAAAGCTAACGAATACAAAGGCATGAAACTTTTGGGGCAATGGACTGTTTCTGCCGCTAATATCCTCGCCGACAAACCGATCACTAAAATGTCTGATCTTAAAAACTACAAAATCTGGGCGATCAACGGCATTCCCAATAAAATGATGAAAAATATGGGCGCAGTCGTCGTCTCCGTGCCGGGCGTCAAGATGTTCAATGTGGTCTCCAAGGGCATTGTTAAAGGTTCGGTGACGTCTGAATACACGCTGATGGTGTTTAAGTTGATGCCGTATATCAAGCACATCACGACCATTCCTGGCGGGTTCCAGTCGAATAACTTCTCGTTCCTGTTCAGCTTAAAGAAGTGGAATGGCTTGTCAGCGGCTGAAAAGAAAGCGATCACCAGCATTTCCGGCGACACCATTGCCGTTAATGCCGGTAAACGGGTTGATTTCCTCGATACCAAGGCCCGCGGACTGGCCAAGAAAAAAGGCATTAAATATCATACAGCCAGCCCGGAATTCGTTGCCGATTTTCGCAAGAATGCACAGTTTGCGGTTGATGACTTCCTGAAGGTTGCTGCCTCTAAAGGTGTTGACGGCAAAGCCGCTCTCGATTTCTTCAAGTCGCAGTTTTAGGCGATAATTAAAAGTGTCTGATGTAGATACGCCGGGCGCCGAAGCAAGCGCCCGGCAATCCAATTGGGTATTCGCAGCGTTAAAAATTGTGGCGGCCATTATGATTTTCGCCATGGCCGCCTTGACCTTTGCTGATGTCATAGGCCGCTACGTGTTCAGCGCGCCAATCCAGGGGACATTTGAACTTGTTGGCTTACTGCTGGGGGTCGTGACCTTCTCTGCCTTGCCGCTGGTCACTTATTCACGCACACATATTACTGTTGATCTGTTTGACAGTTTCATTCGCGGAAAATATAGGTTTATTCAACAATTTTCGATCCTTGTGGGAAGCGCGTGTGTCATCGCCTATATCGCGGAACGGCTGATCGCGGCAGGGATTGACGAGGCTGAAGCGAATTTTGTCACCGAAGATTTAGGCTTATCCCGCGCACCACTGCTCTACGGATTGTCTGGATTATCGATGATCACCGTTGTCTTGCTTATAGTGATGATGTGGCAAATGGCAACGGGTCGGCTGGAAGTAAAACCACCGGATATTGATCTATATAAGGGTAAACCGGAAGATCATCCGGCCCATTAATAATTTTTGTGATTTTTAAAATATGACTGTTTCTCTTATTGGCTTTGCCATTTTATTTTTAGTCGCTTTCCTCGGTTTTCCGTTGGGTTTTTCCATGCTGGCCGTCGGCGGTATCGGTTTCGCGATATTGCGTGGGACCGGACCGGCGCTCGAAATGACCGTCCAGCAGATCATGGATGTTGTGCTCAACACCAACTTTGCTGTCTTGCCGATGTTCCTGCTGATGGGCGCGTTTGTTTTCCGCGCTGGGTTGTCGGATGATCTTTACGAGGCAGCCGACGCTTGGCTCGGCCATCATAAGGGTGGATTGGCGATGGCGACCATCGCTGCTTGCGGTGGCTTTGCTGCTGTATCAGGTTCTTCACTGGCGACCGTTGCGACGATGGCCAAAGTCGCCATTCCCTCGATGCGTAAATATAAATATGCCGATAGCCTGGCTGCTGGAACCGTCGCTGCTGGTGGTACGCTCGGCATACTTATTCCACCGAGTGCGGCGCTGATCATCTATGGCATCCTGACCGAGGAAGGAATTGCCGAACTGTTCGCCGCCGGCATCATTCCCGGCATTATCTCGGTGATCCTCTATATATTGGTTATTATGCTGGTCACGCACTTCAAACCCGAAATGGGGCCC
>JABIIH010000090.1 GCA_018649245.1 Rhodospirillaceae bacterium
ATCCAAATTGTCCGTTTTTTATCGTCGATCGAAAAATCCGATGGCCGCCTGATTCTTGCCTGCCATGCCGCGCTGGTTGAGCTGTTTTCAGAGTTTGAGGCCATCGATCAAGTGATTGATATGACCGGCGAGATTCCTCCCTTTGATTGTCAGGCGCCGCTCTTGAGCTTACCGCGGATTTTAGGCGTTGATGGCACCGGCATTCCAACACCACCTTATTTGTCACCCAAAGCGGCTGACAATGGATTGGATACAGCAAAACTTAAGATAGGATTTGCCTGGGCCGGTATGCCACGGCATGAGTTTGATCCGCATCGCAATCGATCAATACCCATTGAAGCATTTGAACCCTTAATAAAATTAACCGAAATCCAGTTTTATAGTCTGCAAACAGGTCCTCAAGCGGTCGAACTCGGCAGAATTAACGATTCGAGCACTATTATCGACCTCGAACCCGGTATTCTTAGCTTCAATGACACCGCTAAGCTGATTTCGGAGCTCGATTTAATCATATCCATCGATACGGCGCTCGCACATTTAGCCGGCGCCATGGCTAAAAACGTTTGGATTCTGCTGGCAACTTGCGCCGATTGGCGCTGGCAAGCTAAAAATACGAATAATCCTTGGTATCCTACCGCCCGTTTATTTAGACAAACGTTGCCAGGAAATTGGACTGACCCCCTAGATGATGTAATTGAGAAAATTAAGGCGTTGATTCTATAGATTCGCACCTTACTAGCTAAGTGCCTCTTACCATTACAAAAATTAGGAATTTTGACAAATTGTGAATAACTTTGTCTAAGTCGTTGTTATTTAACAATAAAGTTATCCACAGGAATTTTTAAGTTTAAAAAGTTTAATCTAAATTCCTGATTCTAAAGCATTTCCATAGATTAAAATCAGCATATTGCGATTTATTTTCAACAAATCACAATATATTGCGATTTTTCCTTGCGTCAAAAATCTAGCGGGTCTAGATTTGCTGCTTCGGAGGCCAACGCCACACTAAATGTAGTGGCTGCGGAAAATGTAATTATTATACCGGCCTGGGAGACTAATTAGAACATAAGACCGATAAATCCTTTTGGATAAGGTCAAAGTTCAATAGTCGGTTTTAGCCGGGGAAGACGTCGGGGGACGCATGCAAGTACAACGTTATTTTACGACCAAAGATTCTGGCCCATATGCAGGTATTGAATTCCGCACCACCTCAAGCGAAATCCGCAATCCGGATGGCTCGCTGGTATTTTCTCATGATTCTATTGATGTGCCGGCCGATTGGTCGCAAGTCGCTTGTGATGTTTTAGCTCAGAAATACTTTAGAAAAGCGGGTATTCCTGCCGCCGCCAAAAAAATTGAGGAAAATGACGTGCCTTCTTGGCTCTGGCGCAGCGTACCGGACGAAAAGAAACTCGCTAAATTGCCTGAAGACGAGCAATATCGCGGCGAAAACAGTGCACAAGAGGTCTTTCATCGCCTCGCTGGCACCTGGACCTATTGGGGCTGGAAAGGCGGCTATTTCGACAGCGAAGAAGACGCCCTCGCCTATTACGAAGAAATGAGCCACATGCTGTGCAAACAGATGTGCGCACCAAATTCACCCCAATGGTTTAATACAGGATTGTATTGGGCCTATGGCATCGACGGTCCATCGCAGGGTCATCACTTTGTTGATTTCCAATCCGGCGAGTTGGTGCGGTCCAAATCTTCTTATGAACATCCACAGCCTCATGCCTGCTTCATCCAAAGTATCGACGATGACTTAGTCAATAGCGGCGGCATCATGGATCTCTGGGTACGGGAAGCGCGCTTGTTCAAATACGGCTCCGGCACCGGCACTAATTTCTCTAATTTACGCGGCGAAAATGAACCGCTTTCCGGCGGGGGCAAGTCTTCCGGTGTTATGAGTTTTCTGAAAATCGGCGACCGGGCAGCGGGCGCGATCAAATCAGGTGGCACCACTCGGCGCGCTGCCAAGATGGTTATCCTCGATGCCGATCATCCCGATATTGAAAACTTTATAAATTGGAAAGTCAGAGAAGAACAGAAAGTCGCCGCCTTGGTGGCCGGCTCCAAAGCAGCTGAGCACCACCTCAATAATGTCATGGCAGCCTGCCATGACGACAGCTCGGGCGAACGCTTTAATCCTCGTAAAAACAAGGCCTTAAAGAAAGCAGTTATCAGCGCACGTAAAGCAATGTTGCCGGAAAATTACATCCAGCGCACGATAGATTATGCCAAACAGGGCTTCACCGAGATGGAGTTCGAAACCTATGACACCGATTGGGATTCGGAAGCCTATTTGACCGTTTCGGGTCAAAATTCCAACAATACAGTTCGGGTTACCGATGAATTTCTGCGCGCTGTCGAGGAAGGTGCGGAATGGAAGCTCATCCAACGCACCGATGGCGAAACCGCGAAAACCATCGATGCTCGTGATCTCTGGGAGCAAATTGGTGAAGCTGCCTGGTCTTGCGCCGATCCCGGCTTGCAATACGACACCACCATTAATGATTGGCATACCTGTCCCAACACGGATCGGATTTATGGCTCGAACCCGTGTTCAGAATATATGTTCCTGGATAATACCGCCTGCAATCTGGCCTCGCTCAATCTTAAAGCCTTTCAGGATGAAGACGGTGTCTTCGATGGCGAAAGCTTTTCCTATGCCGTACGCCTCTGGACCATCAATCTGGAAATTGCCGTTCTGATGGCTCAATTCCCATCACCGGAAATTGCCCAGTTATCTTACGAATACCGGACTTTGGGTCTCGGCTACGCCAATATCGGCGGGCTCCTGATGTCGATGGGCATTCCTTATGACAGTAAAGATGGCCGCGTCATTTGTGCTGCGATTACCGCCCTGATGACCGGTGTGTCGTATAAAACCTCGGCAGAGATGGCCTCACTTTTGGGAACTTTCCCGGGTTATGAGGCCAATGCCGAACCGATGCTGAAAGTAATGCGCAATCATCGCCAAGCCGCTCACGGTGAAACCAAGAAATATGAAGATTTGGCCGTGCTGCCGGTGCCGCTCAAAGACAGCGACCAGGAAGAAGCCCAGGGCCTGATTAAAATGGCTCGGAAATCCTGGGATGACGCCTTGGCGCTCGGTGAAAAACACGGCTATCGCAATGCCCAGGTATCGGTGGTTGCGCCCACCGGCACAATCGGTCTGGTGATGGATTGCGATACCACCGGCATTGAACCTGATTTCGCCTTGGTGAAATTCAAAAAGCTCGCTGGTGGTGGTTATTTCAAAATCATCAATCACACTGTCCCCGTCGCTCTGCAAAAACTCGGCTATGACGAAACTCAGATTGAGCAGATGATTCAATACGCTGTCGGTCATGGCACGCTTGAAGGTTCACCGGCAATTGGCCATGAAATATTGCGTGAAAAAGGCTTCACCGAAGAAGCTCTGACCACGCTCGAAGGCGCACTTGGTGATGCTTTTGATATTAAGTTTGTCTTTAACAAATGGACACTTGGGATCGAATTCTGCACCGCTTCACTTGGTTTCAGCGAAGAGCAGCTCGACGACATGAGTTTCGATATGCTGGCTGAGCTTGGCTTTAGCAATGAAGACATTGCCGCAGCGAATAATTTTGTCTGTGGTGCCATGACCCTTGAAGGTGCGCCCGGCCTCGAAGACGAACATCTTGCCGTGTTTGATTGCGCCAATCCCTGTGGCCGTGACGGCAAGCGATTCTTGTCGGTCGAGAGTCATATTCGCATGCTGGCCGCCGCTCAACCGTTTATTTCCGGCAGTATTTCCAAAACCATCAATATGGCCAATACGGCGACCGTCGAAGATTGCAAAGACGCCTATATGTTGTCCTGGAAACTCGGCCTGAAAGCCAATGCGCTTTATCGGGATGGCTCCAAGCTCTCGCAACCGCTGAATTCGCAACTGTTTGATGGCGATGATCTCGAAGACACGCTGGAAGAGCAAATCGCCGAACAACCGGCTGCGATTAAGGCCGAAAAAATCGCCGAACGGATGGTTGATCGTTATATGGCGGAACGTCTCCGCCTGCCGCATCGCCGCAAAGGCTACACCCAGAAAGCCACGGTCGGCGGCCACAAAGTCTATCTCCGCACCGGCGAATATGAAGATGGCCGGGTTGGTGAAATTTTTATCGATATGCACAAAGAAGGCGCTGCCTTCCGCAGCCTGATGAACAATTTCGCTATTGCCGTCTCGATAGCCTTGCAATACGGCGTGCCGTTAGAAGAATACGTCGAGGCCTTCACTTTCACCCGATTTGAGCCGTCCGGCATGGTTGAAGGCAACGATTCGATCAAAATGGCGACTTCGATTCTCGATTATCTGTTCCGCGAATTGGCGGTTTCTTATCTTGGCCGCAATGATCTTGCCCATGTTAAGCCGGAAGACCTCCTACCCGACAGTATCGGCCGTGGCGAAGGTGACGAAGAAATCATCAGCAACGCCACCCAGGAAGTCATGGAACGCCTAACCAGCCAAGGCTACATCCGCTCGAGCTCAATTACCGGCTCCGGCAGCAATGGCAGCGGCAATGGCGGCGGTGTTGCCGCCGAAGCGCCGGTTCCTGCGATGGCTGATGCCGGCGGTGGCGGTCTCCAAAGCGTTGAAATCGAAAGCGTCAGTATCGAGGCGATCTCAGTCGAAGCGACTGTCGCCAGATCGGTCGACAATCAACTGGATCAAATGCGCGAAGCACGAATGAAGGGATATGAGGGCGATGCCTGCGGCGATTGCGGCAACTTCACCCTGGTTAGAAATGGCACTTGCCTGAAATGCAACACCTGCGGGGCGACGAGTGGTTGCTCGTAACCCGCAGCAGTAACAATAAACGGAGTACTAAACAGAGTTTAACCAATATTTGAGCGCCAAGCGAAAGGGAGCTCATGCAACAGTTAACCAACGAGAGAAACAACGCTTTCCTCCCTGGTGAACTTGGGGTTCGGACAGATCAGTGTCTGCTACACACACTCGCTGTTCCGCCCGACCCCCATTTTTTCAACCAGGCGGATTCTAAAGGGAAAACCCGGAAAGAATCTAAAGAGGAGAGGCCAGAGTTCCTCCCTGGTGAACCTGCATAGTTGGGGTGCTTAATAGTTCTGATCAGTAATCGATTGGAACAGGCACCCCGTTTTTTTCCTGATAAATTTCGACTGAGTTAAATCGCTAAGCATTTACGCGGGCGGCTGACGTGCTATTCTTTAAAAAATTAATCAACCTTATGAGGAACAGCATGGCTGGCACGATTGACGCGCGACTCCAAGAACTTGGGATCGAACTCCCGGCAGCAGCGGCTCCGGTGGCGAATTATGTTCCCTACACCATCACCGGCAATTTGGTTTTTGTTTCAGGCCAAATTCCTTTCGTCGATGGTGAAATTCAGTATCCCGGACGGCTCGGCGATGATGTCTCTGTCGAAGACGCTCAAAAAGCCGCGCGAATTTGCGGTCTCAATCTGATCGCTCAAGTGAAAGCGGCCTGCGGAGGTGATCTCGACCGGGTTAGTCAGGTCATCAAGCTTGGCGGATTTGTTAACGGCACGCCGGATTTCACCGATCAGGCTTTGGTTATTAACGGCACCTCGGATCTCATGTTTGAGGTCTTTCAAGACAAAGGCAAACACGCAAGAGCGGCGGTCGGCTGCACCGCCCTGCCCTTGGGCTCGGCCGTTGAGGTCGACGCGGTCTTTGAGATTTCCTGATGGCAAATTATAAGCGCATCGATCATATCGCCCTGCATGTCAGCGATCTCGCCGCCTCGATTGAATTCTACGAGAGCCATTTTGGTTTTGAGAATTACTTCGAGCATGACACACCGACCGGCGTGCAAATAGCCTATCTCAAATTGGGTGATACCGTGCTGGAACTTGTCGGCCGCGCGGATCCAGCCAATGGCGGCTTTCATTGGTGCCTGGAAACCGATGATTTCGCTGGCGCAGTTTCGGGATTAGAAGCCGCCGGCGTTGAAGTTCTTCAACCGCCTCATAAGACGTCGGCTCGCGAGCCCCGTGAAGAACACTGGCAACGCGTTGTTTTCAAAGGCCCGGACGGCGAGATGATCGAGATCAGGGGATAGGGCTATCGAGCTTTAAGGTATTAAAACAGCGAGAGTTGCTGGACCAACGATACCTATTAGACGCGCTGTAAACGGATTATTCATCTGGGCAAATCGCCTTAACCGTCCATAGCTCGTTGTCCTGTTCGTGTTTAGTCACAGGATCACAGCCTGCATCGATAAATCCCTGCATAACCTCAGCTACATTTTCTTCAGGGATATCATTAATTTCACGTTCCGTAGGCATCACGATCTCCTTGCTACAAGCCTAATTCTTCGACGATTTTCGCCCTCACTTCACCAAGGACATCCGTAAACATAAGCATGTTTTCGTTCCCCGGTGCCGTACTCAAACCAAATTTCGCCATGGCACTTTTCAGTTTAGCTCTATTTTGAGTCTTCTGTGCAGATGTACCTGTATTCAAAAACTTCTGGAGTTTCACGGTCGCTTGGTCCTTTTGAAAAGACCCCTTGGCTACATCTTTGATTTCCTGCTCACTCTTGTCGGCTTGAACACCAGCGTTCTTGGTGATCGTAACCAGTGCTGTGATTAATGATCCAGCTTGCCGATATTCTTCGACATCGGCCAAACCCTGATTTAAGGAATATTGCGAAACGTCAGCTACCAAACCTTTTCTTATTTTAGCTTTTACGGTAGTCCGTTCCGCGATCATTTGGGAAATAATCACCGGCATAGCCTTTTCCATGAATACATGTTTATCAATTGCGCCTTTTGCACCAATGATACCGGCACTCGCGGCACTATACGCAGCCTTTGCTGTCACCCCACCAGTGGTCGCACCCAAACCATTGAGCGCCAAGACAGTCCAGTCCGTACCAATACCGAGACCAACGTTAAATTTGACCAAAGACTCAAGAAAATCTTGAAATTTGATGTCTTGAGCGCGTAACTGGGCGTCGACAATTTCATTTCGCAGTTGGCGCTTTGCCGCACCTGACGCAGCAAAATACTCTTCATGTTTTTCTTTTTTAAACGCAAACTTCGTGGTGTCTAAGCCATCATCGCCAAAAGGTCGGTTGGGCAATCCATCGATTTGCCCAGCACAAGCGGATAAGACAAAAGTAATGAACAGCACAATTTGAATTTGCATGCGCCATGCGCCTCTGTATCGCATATTTGGTGCATAATTCCAAAATTTTGCATCAATATAATTTGATTTCATCGATCCAACTCCCCTACTTCCCACAATTTTTATGCGAGATTTTTTAATATTATTCTAACCATAGAACCATTTGAAGTTGGTTGTAAATAGAATTATTTTTCTCTCATTGGGAGTTTAATATATGTATTGCGAACCCCTCACCATCTTGCGACTTGCTCTCATTTCAAATGAGTCCTATCAATAATCCATGCCCGATGGTCGTGAAGAGATATCCGTCAAAGTCGTCACCAAGATCAGCGACATCCCCGCTGCCGATTGGGATGCCTGTGCGGGTGACGAAAACCCGTTCGTTAGTCATGCTTTCTTAAACGCCCTGGAGCAAAGCGGCTCGGTCTCAGATCGCAATGGCTGGCTACCGCAACATCTGATGATCGAAGATGAAAATGGCCAAGCCGCGGCCTGTATGCCGATCTATTTAAAAAATCATTCTTACGGCGAATACATCTTCGACTGGGGCTGGGCAGATGCTTATGAACGCGCCGGCGGAAAGTATTATCCTAAGCTCCAGGCCGCGGTGCCTTTCACGCCTGCAACGGGGCCCAGAATGCTGGTTCGAGAGGGTGCGCCGGAGCGCTATTACGATGTGCTAATTGCTGGCATGATCCAACTCGCCCGCCAGCATGATGTCTCGTCTTTGCATGTTACCTTTCCGCTTGAAGGCGAATGGTTGCGTCTTGGAGAGGCTGGTTTTCTGCAACGTACCAGCAAACAATTTCATTGGAAAAACAAAGGCTACGAGACTTTTGATGATTTTTTAGGTGAGCTCAATTCCAGAAAACGTAAAGCCATTAAGAAAGAACGCCGCCAAGTCGCCGAGCAAGGCATTGAGCTCTACCCAGTCACCGGTGCCGACCTCACCGAAGACCATTGGGACGCCTTTTATCACTACTATATGGATACGATTGACCGCAAATGGGGACGGCCATATCTAACCCGTGAGTTCTTCTCGATTCTAGGTGAAACCATGTCCGATGTGGCGGTGTTGATCTTCGCCGAGCACGACGGGAGACGCGTCGCCGGTGCGCTAAATCTCAGAGGCGCAGACACTTTATTTGGCCGCAATTGGGGTTGCTCGGAGGACTTCAAATTTCTCCATTTTGAGGCCTGCTATTATCAGGCTATCGATTTCGCCATCCAGCACAAACTGCAATGGGTCGAGGCCGGTGCCCAAGGACCGCACAAAATTCAACGCGGCTATTTGCCCCGCGAAGTCTATAGCGCGCACTGGATTGAAGATCCCAACTTCCGTGAGGCGGTTGAGCGATTCGTCGAACAGGAACGCCAGGACATCGACTACGAGATAAATGGGCTGATGAAAAATTCGCCCTATCGCATGACTGATACCGCCTAGCGAGTTCCAACGCCTTCAAGTGTGGCAATCTGAAGCCACATGGTTTATTCAGATAATCAACGATAACGGGGAATTAACGGAGGTTTTCCACTATGGATATAGAATTTTTCGCCATGTCGGCCTTTGCCGGAATTATGGGAACTTACGCCTTACTTTCATTAGCTAATTGGGCAGACAGTATCGGTATGCCGCGGCTTGATTTCAGCCGAGCCATGGCCAATGTCACCTTTGCTCGCACCTTTGATAAAGGTGTTGCGCCGGGTGCCGGTGTCGACGCACCCAATACACCTTATTGGCCGGGCGTCGGTGTCATTATGCTGAACGGCATCTTCTTTGCGCTGCTTTATTCTACCTGGACTCACCAGTATATGCCTGTCGATAGCGCCATGTTTGGCATTGCGCCAAATATTCTCAACGGCGCGCTCTGGGGTGTTGTGCTGTGGTTCGTCTCCGGCGTGTTTTATGTGCCGTTTTACCTTCGGGAAGGCTTTATGTTGACCGGCATTCATCCCTGGGCCTGGCTGACCAGCCTCAAAGTCCACGGCGCTTATGGCATGATGGTCGGCTGGATCGCCCCATTGGCGACATAATAAATCCCCTCGGTTGCCCTGTGAAATAGAGGGACAAGGTTCCTCTATTTCTTTTATTTTAACTATTGTCGAAAAACTGTCTCTGGTGCCGCCATAGCAATGTGAACCACAAAGTTCACAAAGGGCACAAAGATGAGTCAGGATAAATTCAGCAACCAAGTTATTGGCATTGCGATCGAAGTTCATAAAATATTGGGGCCTGGTCTTTTAGAATCTGCTTATGAATCATGCCTATCTCATGAATTAAATGAAGCACGTTTGGCCTTTCGTAAACAGGCGTCAATACCAGTTGTCTATAAACATACAAATCTCGACTGTGGGTTTCGGGCCGATTTAATTATTGAGAACAACTTGCTCATCGAATTAAAAGCGGTAGAAAAAATATTACCGATCCATGAGGCGCAAATTCTAACCTACTTGAAGCTAACTGACATAAAATTCGGTCTCATTTTGAATTTCAATTCAATCTTGCTGAAAAACGGTATTCGAAGATTTATTCTCTAGTTCAATAAATCTTTGTGACCTTTGTGTCCTTTGTGGTTTGTTAAACCGTCACATCAGGCCGAATTGCAGTAGATAGGTGCTTAAGACCGGGAAGTTGATCAGGATAATCAGTGTCAACAGCATGGTGACCGCAAACGGAAAAGCGCCGGCGAAAATATCAAACAGCGTTATATCCGGATCATTGATGGTACTTTTGATGACAAAACACGAGATACCAAGTGGCGGTGTCAGCAGGCCAATTTCAGCACCAACCACGGTCACGATGCCAAACCAAACGAGATCGACACCATAAGCATCGAGCGCCGCCAAGAATAACGGTACGACGATCAGGATAATCGATGCCGTATCCAGGATCGTACCCAGCAGCAATAACAGCACGACATAGAGCGCCATAATCTCGCCCAGGCTGAATTTCATGCCGGTCAGCCATTCGCCAAATTGCGTCGGCAGGCCGGCAACACCGAGCATGCGGTTATACATCGTTGCGGCAATGATCAGGAACAGGATGGCCGCAGTGATATGACCGGTCTCAACCAGCACTTCCCATAAATCCTGCCAACTCATGGCGCGCTTAAATATGGCAATGATCAGCGCTGCAAGAGAGCCCATGGCGCCGGCTTCAACCGGGGTGACCCA
>JABIIH010000085.1 GCA_018649245.1 Rhodospirillaceae bacterium
ATCCTCGGTGCCTAAAGTCGCCGATGATGGCGCTGCAAACAAGAACCTCTTGGCCAATCAGCAACCGCCGCCTGCGCCACCGGTTGTTCAAAAACCCGCTCAAAATTTGGCGCAAAAACAACCGGTTCAGATCGAGCCTCCCAAAGCGACAGTGGAACCCAAACAAATTGCTAAAACGCCACCAACCGCGCCGAAGCCGAAAGTCGTTCAAAAATGTGATCGGCTGCCTGACGTGGAATGGTGGCGGAATAAAAACCATTTATCTATCAGGGCATATGTACAGCGCAAATATGCGGGCGATTGGGTGCCTTATATTAAAAGCTGGAATCGCCGGCTTGATAAACTTGTCGATATTCAAAAGCGAGAATCGAGCGCTGTCGCCAGCAGTGGTGTCGTGATAGCAGGTAAAGATTTAGAGGAATACATTGAAAAAGTTGAAAAACGCATCACCGTGCTTAAATGCCTGGCTGGCAATAAAACCAGCTCCTAAGGCTTAAATATTCCCAAATTTGATTTACATCAATGCCCGCAGCATTCCTAAACCGGACTATAAAGCCTCAAATTTTTTATAGGAGGTCTTTATGACAATTGGTGGAACAATATTTCTTGTTTTTGTCGTCGTCGTGGGAGTCGCCTTCATGGCGGCATTAGCTTGGGCGAGTGCTCGTACCAGCGACTAAGCTTAAGATTTCTGCCAACGCAGATTTGTTTATTAAAAAAATTATGATAGTCAAAAATATTCCGTCGTCGGCAAGCCATTTGAAGCTGATACCTTGGCACGAACAATTTACGAAACTCTACATACTTGAAAATTTCGAGCCTGAAATTCCCTATTGTCTCCTCAAGCCGCCTCATTAATACTAGGATAAGATTATTCTAGGGGGCGCAATAATGGATGAAGCACGAATACAGGCTGCTGCAGATCGCCAGGAAATCAACGAATTGCTGATGAATTGGGGGCAGGCCCGTGACCGTGCCGAATGGGAAAATTTACGCCACTGCTTTCAGCCCGACGGGATCATAAATATTGCCTGGATTTCAGGCCCGGCTTCAGAATTCGTCGATCAATCCGCCGAGCGACTGGCTGAATTTAAACGCGGCGAGTATAGCAAACATGTGATCAGCCCGGGCCGCATCCAGCTCAATGACGACCGCGCCTTTAGCCAATGCCACGTCAATAATGTTGCCCGCGTGATCGTTGATGATCATGAATTCGATTGGGAATTTTGGGGACAGTTTTTTGATCTTATTGAAAAGCGCGACGACGATGTGTGGCGCCTATTTAATCGGACCATGGTTTATGAAAAGGATCGGCTTGATGCGGTGCATCCGGACCAACTGCCGGACGGCTATTTCGATGATACGGATTTTAGCGAATTTCTGCCTGAAGTGAGGTATCTCGGCTGGCGCTTAAAAAAGAACAATATACCGGCAGCTAATAAATTACTCACCATCAACAGCCCAGAAGAAGCGGCTCTTATCGAAGACTCTCTTAATTGGCTGGCGAAAGGAAACTAATTCAGTGAACGGTATATTTTTCGCCATCGTAGTGATTGCCTTTGGCGTGGCAGGTTTCCGGCAAATTACCTGGATTTCTCCCGGCGGTGACGCCAAAGCGCCGATGGATTTACTGGCAACTGCAATGGTCGATTCAGCCGAAGCCTCCGTAACCTTGGCGATTGGCCTAGTCGGCGTAATGGCGCTGTTTTTAGGCTTGATGAAGGTTGCCGAAGCCGGTGGCCTGTTGGTCATTATCGCCAAGCTCGTCCGCCCCCTTATGCAACGGCTATTTCCGGATGTGCCGCCCGATCACCCGGCCATGGGCGCGATGATCCTCAACATGTCAGCCAATGCGCTCGGTCTCGGTAACGCGGCGACGCCATTTGGCATCCGCGCCATGCAGGAACTGGACAAGCTTAATCAGGTCAAGGGCACTGCATCGAACGCTATGGTGCTGTTTTTGGCGATTAATACGTCGAGCGTCACTCTCTTGCCGACCGGCGTCATTGCACTGAGGGCCGCGGCTGGCTCACAAGATCCGGCGGGTATTGTGCCGACGACTTTGTTCGCGACCATCTGTTCCACGGCTATTGCCATCATCGTCGCCAAATTGTGCCAACGTTATTGGTTCAACGATCCCGTGCCTGAAGCTGCACCCGTGACCGAACCGCAGCCAATTGAATTTGATACCGGCCTGGAAGAATTTGACGCCGACAGCCCTGAAAGCTCGGTTGAGGAGCTTGATACCGCAGGCGCCGATGAAGCCTATCCAACCTGGATTTCATTCACTGCCCTAGCTGCCATTATTGCGCTCATTCCACTGACCGTGGTGTATGGCCGGTCTATTGCACCATGGATCATGCCGGGATTGATGGTTGCAATGTTAGGTTTTGGCGTCGCAAAAAAGGTCCGGGTTTATGAAAGCTTCGTTGAAGGCGCCAAGGAAGGTTTCCTGGTGGCGCTTCGCATTATTCCCTATTTGATCGCCATCCTCGTCGCGGTTGGCATGTTCCGCTCAAGCGGCGCCATGGCAATGCTGATCTCACCACTCTCAGTTATTACCGATGGCTTTGGTATGCCGGCTGAGGCCCTGCCGATGGCTTTACTGCGCCCGCTCTCAGGATCCGGCGCTTACGGCATCCTGGCATCTCTTATTAATGATCCTTCGATTGGGCCTGACAGTTATACTGGCTACCTTGTCAGCACCCTACAAGGCTCGACCGAAACGACATTTTATGTGCTGGCGGTCTATTTTGGCGCCGTTCAAATTCGCCGCATTCGTCATGCCTTGATTGCCGGCTTAAGCGCTGATCTGGCCGGCATCATTGGCGCCATTGTTGCGGTAACTTTCTTGTTGCAGACCTAATTTCGAATGAAAAGAGTAGCCCACCATGAGCCATAAATTTAACGCTGCGGTTTTACGGCAGCCGGGCCTGGAACGTCCTTACACTGATAGCCAGCCATTACACATCGAGGAGGTTGAATTTCGACCGCCCGGCCAGGGTGAAGTGCTGGTACGCATTGCCGCAGCGAGCCTCTGCCGCTCAGATTTGTCCGTCGTCTCCGGTGTCCGGGCCTGGCCGTTGCCAATCATTCCGGGCCACGAGGCCAGTGGTGTGGTTGAGGAAGTCGGTGCCTCGGTGCAATCAGTGAAGCCAGGCGACCCTGTCGCTCTGGTATTTCAGCCTAGATGCGGCGTCTGCCCCGATTGCCTGGCAGGTGACGCTCATCTCTGTGAGCCCGGCCTCATGGCCAATCGCAGCGGCGGTCTATTGTCGGGTGGCGTAAGGCTGCATCAAGGCAAGGTTGATATTCATCATCATATGGGCCTCTCCGCTTTCGCCGAATATGCAGTTGTCTCAGAACACTCTTTGGTAAAAATGCCGGAAAATATTCCGCTCGAAATTGGTGCCCTATTCGGCTGTGCGGTGATGTGCGGTGCCGGCACAGTGCTCAACACCGGTCATGTCCAGGCCGGCGATAGTGTCGCCATAATTGGCGTTGGAGGTGTCGGAATAAGCGCTGTCCTAGGCGCTCAACTGGCCAGCGCTTCCCGCATCATTGCCGTTGATACTGATCAGAGCAAACTCGACTACGCCGCAGATTTGGGGGCGACTGATGTGGTATTGAACCATGATGGCGATGCTGCTGATCAAATCAAAGAGCTTACCAGCGGTGGTACAGATTTCGCCTTTGAGACGGCTGGCACTTTGGGCGGGTTCGAGTCTGCTTATAACGCCGTCCACCGGGGCGGAACCGTGGTAACAGTGGGGCTGGTTGATCCTAAAACGCCAATGACTTTAGATATTGCCGGCCTGGTCACCAGCGCAAAAACGGTCAAAGGCAGCTATATGGGCAGCTGCACCCCTGCCGTCGATATCCCGCGCTTTATGGCTTTATATGAGCAAGGGAGCTTTCCCGTCGAAAAACTCATCAGTCACCGACTGCCGCTTTCCGATATAAATCTAGCAATGGATAGACTTGCAAACGGCGAAGCCAGGCGGCAAATTTTAACGCCCTAAAAAAGCCATTTAAGTATTGAAATTTGAGTAAATATATCCCTATCACCAATACTTATATCCAGTTATGATAAAATATCGATATTTTTAAATTATCTCGTTGAAGCTTTAGGGTGATTTTGTTAGCTTCGCGAACAAGATAATAAATAACAGAAACGTGATCGCTCTGGGTCATGAAAAAACTTCAATTATTTACTTTACACTTTGGGAGATAAACATGTCTAAAAAAATTACCACCTTCGCCATAGCGGGTGCCACTCTCGCGGCCCTGTCAGTCAGTTCCGTTCCGGCGTATTCAGCCGAGGTTACGCTACGTTGGCAAACCTTTGTGCCCCCCGTCGCAAATCCCAGTAAATTCTATAAGCCCTGGGCGAAAAAAGTTGAAAAAGATTCCGGCGGCAGACTCAAAATTCAACAATTTTGGGCGATGCAATTGGGTGGCAAAGCGCCTCAACTGCTTGATCAGATTAAAGATGGCGTGATTGATATGGGTTGGACATTGCCCGGCTTTACCCCAGGCCGGATGCCCCGCGTCGAACCGTTTGAACTTCCATTCGTGCATCGTGACCCAGTTTCAACCACCTTAGCGCTCCAGGATTATCAAGATAAATGGTTAGGTCCTGATCTTAAAAACTACAAACCGCTCCTGCTTCATGTACATGCCGGTTTCCTGTTCCAAACTAAAAAACCAATTCATAAAGCGTCTGATATTAAAGGCATGAAATTACGTGCTGCATCGCGTGGCGGTGTTTGGCTCCTAGATGCCTTGGGTGCCACCGGTATTGGCATGCCGCTTCCGAGAATCCCCCCGGCATTGTCAAAAGGCGTTATTGATGGCGTGACTTTGCCATATGAAATTGCGCCGGCCGTGAAAACTCAGGATTTGGTGAGCCACTTTACCGATCTAGCTGGACCCCAGCCGCGACTCGGCACAAATGTGTTCACATTCCTGATGAATCGGACGAGCTGGGATAAATTACCGGCTGATTTGAAGCGTGTACTCGACAAAAACTCTGGACGGGCTGTTGCCAAACAGGCCGGCGAATTATGGGCCCAAATCGAGGAGCCTGGCCGCAAAGTGGTCGCCTCTAAGAAAAAGAATAAATTCTTCACCTTGCCGGCAGATGAAGTCGCGAAAATCCGTAAAGCTGCGGCTGGCGTAGAGGGTAAATGGATTGGCGAAATGAAGAAAATCGGTGCCGATGGTGCCGGAATGCTGAAAGACGCCAAAGCTCTAATCGCTAAATACTCTAAATAGGGTGAGAACCACTTGATTTAGAATATGGCAGAACAAGCTGAAATAGATGCCCGGCCTACTGATCCAGTAGGCCGGGTCCTTTATAAAATATCCCGAGTAGTTGCGATCGTCGGGGGTCTTTTACTATCTGGACTCGCCTTGTTAACCACCATCAGTATAACAGGACGCGCCACCACCATCGGACCGATTCCCGGTGATTTTGAGCTAATTGCCATTGGCACCGGCATCTGTGTTTTTTGTTTTCTCCCGTATTGTCAATTGATGCGCGGCAATGTCATCGTCGACTTTTTTATGGAAAAGGCGCCAACCCGCGCCAAAACCTTCATGGATTTTATCGGCGGGGTCGTATATCTCACGCTCGGCTATATGCTGACCTGGCGTATGGTGTATGGCGGTTTCGACATGTACGAGAATAATGAAATGTCGATGACAATAGGCTTTCCCCGTTGGACGACGTTTCCGATTTCAATTTTGCTGATGAGCTATTTGGTTATCGTGATTATCTACACGACCTGGCGGAGTTTCCGCGAAACCGTGGCAGGCGAATATTTTAATGAACAATAATTTTATGGTTCTGCGATGAGCGGTTTTGAAATTGGTGTAACAGGCTTCGTTATACTTTTGCTGCTGCTGGCCATCCGTATTCCAATCGGCGTTGCCATGTTGGCCGTTGGCATGGTTGGTTATGTGACCATTGCCGGACCGATTGCCCTGCTCAGTTATTTAAAAACCGAAATGTATTGGCGTTTTACCACCGATGATTTGTCGGTCGTTCCGCTGTTTATTCTGATGGGCCAATTTGCCGCCAAAGCGGGATTAAGCGCAGCCTTGTTCAGGGCCGCCAATGTCTGGCTGGGCCATCACCGGGGCGGTATCGCCATGGCCGCCGTCGGCGGCTGTGCCGGCTTTGGCGCCATTACCGGATCATCCTTGGCCACCGCGGCAACAATGGGTCAGGTCGCCTTGCCTGAACTGCGCCGCTATAATTATTCTGGCTCACTCGCCACGGGCGCCCTCGCGGCAGGTGGCACGTTGGGCATTTTGATCCCCCCTTCAATCGTACTGATCATTTACGCCATCATGGTTGAATCAAACGTGGCGACATTATTCCAGGCTGCCTTCCTGCCCGGCATTTTGGCCGCCTTGGGCTATATCGTCGCGATCGCCATCGTCGTCAGGATCAACCCAGAGGCGGGTCCCGCCGGCGAACGAGAATCCAGCGCCGTCAAACGGGCGGCACTCTACGAAATTTGGCCGGTCTTATTAATATTTATATTGGTGATGGGCGGCATTTATGCCGGTATTTTCACACCGACGGAAGGAGCGGGCGTCGGCGCCTGCGGTACCTTCCTCATCGCTATTACCAAAGGCGGCATGCGCTGGGATGGCTTTGTCGATGCCATTTTGAGCACCGGCTCGACGACTGCGATGATCTTTCTAATCCTGATCGGCGCGGCAATCTTCAATGCCTTTCTGGGCTTTTCCGAACTACCTTTATTGGCGGCGGATTTCTTTCAGAACTCGGGGCTGTCTCCGTTTACCGTTCTGCTCGGTATGATCGCACTATATATCATGTTGGGCTTTGTCATGGATTCGCTTTCGATGATCCTGCTCACCGTACCGATTTTTTGGCCGATTATTGCTGGGCTGGATTTCGGTCTTGGGCCAGACGACACTAAGCTCTGGTTCGGCATCATTTCCTTGATTGTCGTGGAAATGGGATTAATCACCCCACCGGTCGGCCTTAATGTATTTGTCATCAATTCCATGGCCAAAGACGTGCCGATGATCGAAACGTTCAAAGGTGTCGTTCCGTTCATTGTTTCAGATTTTATTCGCGTCGCAATCATTATCGCCTTTCCCACAATTACCTTGATCCTACCAAAATTGCTGGCGATCGAGTAAAAACTCCCGATTTATGGAATAACTTTGACTTAGCGGCATTTATCTCCTGAACGCTGATCACACAAATATGTGTGACGGTAGTGCCCACAGTGAACTCAGGAGATACACACTATGTTTAGATTACTTTCAATTGCCTTGGTTTCCCTCTTTGTCATTTCAAGCGGTGTATACGCAGCGGAAATGAAAAAAGATGGCATGATGAAAAAAGATGAGATGATGACCAAAACCGACGCGATGAAAAAAGACAAAATGACGAAACACGGCGAAACGATTAAAAAAGACGCCATGGCCAAAAAAGACGCTATGATGAAAAAAGATAAGATGATGAAGAAGTAAACATTACTTCTTTAGATGACCAAGGCAAGGGAACGCCGCCGATCGCGTTCCCTGCCACGGATATACTGAATGGATAAAAAGCAGGCCATTACCGAAGAACTGCCGCATCTCATGCGTTATGCCCGGGCACTTAAACGCGATGCCACGGCAGCGGATGATTTGGTGCAGGATTGCGTTGGCCGGGCGCTTGCCAAGCTCCACCTGTTTCAAGCTGGCACTAATATGCGAGCCTGGCTGTTTACCATTCTACATAACATCCACCGCCAAGATCTAAGAACCGCCAGCCGGCGTATTCAAACCTCGGTGATGGATGAAGTGGTCGAAAATCAACACGGCACAGCAGCCACCCAAGGCGGTGCATTGATTATGCGAGATCTTGATCAGGCGATGGGACATCTCCCGGAAGAGCAAAAAGAGGTGATTTTGCTCATTGGCTTGGAGGACATGTCTTACAAAGAGGCATCTGAAGTTCTCGAAATACCGGTCGGCACGGTAATGTCACGATTGTCGCGTGGCCGCGAAAAACTAAAACGCCTGATGGAAGGCGAAGAATTAGCCCCCGTTTTAAGGAGCGTCAAATGACGACCCAAGAGACAAAAATGGATCATTTAAGCGAAAGCGATCTGCACGCCTATATTGATGGCGAGTTGGACGCTGATACGCTTTTGGAGATTGAGCATTGGCTTGCCGGGCATCCTGACGATGCCGCTAAAGTGCATGCGTTTAAATTACAGAAAGTTCAAATGCATCAGCTCTATGATGATGGTCTCGAAGCTGCCATACCCGAAGACGTGCTCGAACTGCTTGAAGATAAACCAATAACTTCCTGGATGCCGGGCTGGCGCCAGATGGCGGCCGGTATTGCCCTCTTCATCATTGGCGGCGTCAGCGGCTGGGGCTTTTTCACCATGGACCCGATGGAGCATGAAGCTGGTGGCCAATTTGCCCGCCAAGCTTTGAACGCCCATGTTGTCTACGCCCACGATACCGCGCGCCCGGTTGAGATGAGCGCGATGTACCAGAAAGATATGGTGAGCTGGCTGTCAAAACGCCTCGGCCATAAATTGATGATCCCGAATATTGCCGGCGCCGGGTTCAATCTTATCGGTGGCCGGCAGGTGGCGGATCAAGACTCGCCAGCCGCTCTTTTAATGTATGAAAATAAGCAGGGCCGTCGGGTTACGTTATTTGTGCGCTCCGGTGCGACCTTTAGTGACAATAAGTTCCGTTTCATCGCCGAGCAAGGCATGGTCGCCTTTTACTGGACCAATGGCCCGCTCTCTTACGCTTTGTCGGGTGAGATGCCGCGCGGCGACCTGCTCGACCTCGCCAATATGGTGTTCAAGGATATCAGCGCACAGACATTGAGTTAAACCACGGCTATCCGTGCACGCCAATGACGGCAGCGGCGATAGTCAAAAAACTTAACGTAATGAGCACAATGTGGGCTTTGAAAACCAAACCTAATACACGTTGCGGATTCGTGCTGGCTTGTTCCTCAAACCATTTATGCAGGACCAGCGGCTCCAAAACAAAAATCACGACGGTAAAAACCAAATAGATAAAAATCATCGCATGGAGCCACCATTGGGCCGGATCAAGTAGGCGCTCCCAGCCATCCAACACATAGAGCATATAGAGCCCCGTTAGACCGGTGATCTGCGTGCTGTATTTAGCCTGCTGGGCGACGCGGGCTTCAATTTGCTCAAACGTATCCGTGCTCTCACCCGTAACCGTGCCACGCAGGAGAACCGGCAGGACGATAAATGTCGTGAAGGAAACACTGCCAATCCACATCACGACGGCAATAACGTGCAGCGCACGCGCTATGGCGAACTCATCCATACTATACTATTCGACCTGGCTAACGTCGCGAACGGCACCGCGGGCGGCGCTGGTTGTTAGGGCGGCATAAGCGCGAAGAGCCTGTGTTACTACTCGGGTCCGCGGGGCGGCCGGCTTCCAGGCATCTTTGCCTTTGGCATCCATGGCATCGCGGCGAGTTTGCAGTTCAGCCTCATCAACCGCGACATTTATCGTCCGCTCAGGAATATCGATTTCAATGATATCACCCTCCTCGACCAGACCAATATTGCCACCTTCCGCCGCTTCCGGTGAGGCATGCCCAATCGAAAGGCCGGAGGTGCCCCCGGAAAAACGGCCATCGGTCACGAGAGCGCATTCTTTACCCATACCCATCGATTTAAGATAACTCGTTGGGTAGAGCATTTCCTGCATACCCGGCCCGCCTTTGGGACCTTCATAGCGGATAAGCACAATATCACCGGAATTAATCTCGCGGCTCAGGATCGACTTACAGGCATCATCCTGGCTCTCAAAAATTCGCGCCGGGCCGGAAAATTTTAAAATGCTGGCATCGACACCGGCGGTTTTAACTATGCAGCCATCTAAGGCGATGTTGCCATAGAGCACCGCCAAGCCACCATCCGCGCTATAGGCGTTTTCGACCGAGCGGATACAGCCACTTTCACGGTCATCATCCAGGCTCTCATAACGGCTTTGCTGGCTGAAGGCCTCAATGGTTTTTACCCCGCCGGGGCCAGCGCGATAAAACTCGGCTACTTCCGGATCGTTGGAAGTAATGATATCCCATTGATCAATTGCATTGCCGAGGGTCGGTGCATAGGCAGTCGCGACATCCCGGTTTAATAGGCCACCGCGGTCAAGCTCACCCAGAATACCCATGATGCCACCGGCCCGATGGACGTCTTCCATATGGTAGTCCGGGGTACTCGGCGCGACTTTACAAATGTTCGGCACTTTACGAGACAATCGGTCGATATCCTGCATGGTGAAATCCACTTCAGCCTCCTCGGCAAGGGCCAGCAGATGGAGCACTGTGTTGGTCGAGCCACCCATCGCAATATCGAGTGTCATGGCATTCTCAAAGCCAGCCTTGCCGACAGCGCGGGGTAATACTGTGTCATCATTTTCTTTATAGTATTTCCGGCAGTTTTCGACGATTTGACGGCCGGCGCTTAAAAACAGCTCTTTCCGATCCAAATGGGTCGCCAAGGCACTGCCGTTGCCAGGCAAACCAATCCCGAGCGCTTCGGCCAGACAGTTCATTGAGTTGGCGGTAAACATACCAGAGCAGGAACCACAAGTTGGGCAGGATTCCCGCTCGTACTCTTCGGCCAATTCATCACTGACATCCGGGTTGGCCCCTACGATCATGGCATCGATCAAATCAATCGCGATTTCCTTACCATCGACTTCAATCTTGCCGGCTTCCATTGGTCCACCTGAGACAAAAACGGCTGGAATGTTCAAACGCATCGCCGCCATCAGCATACCGGGAGTGATTTTGTCGCAATTTGAAATACACACCATCGCATCGGCGCAATGGGCGTTGACCATATATTCAACAGAATCAGCAATGATCTCCCGCGATGGCAGGGAATACAGCATGCCGTCATGGCCCATCGCGATGCCATCATCAACCGCAATGGTGTTGAACTCTTTGGCGACCGCACCGGCAACTTCAACTTCACGCGCCACCAGCTGACCCAAATTCTGCAGATGAACATGACCCGGCACAAATTGGGTAAAGGAATTTACGATGGCGACAATCGGTTTGCCAAAATCATCGTCAGTCATTCCAGTCGCGCGCCATAGCCCGCGCGCACCGGCCATATTGCGGCCATGAGTCGATGTCTTAGAACGTAAATCTGGCATAGCTTATCCTTTGCCGGTGTTGAGTTATTTTCGGGGCGTATTCATACCTGAAATTTTGGCGGATACAATAATTAACTCATACTCAAAGATTGCCGAGATTGCCTTTAGTCATCTCATCCAAGGTCTCTTCAAGCTCTTTCAAACGCTTTTCCAGATCAACATCCAGTTGGGCAAGTTGCCGGTCGAATTTAAAAACTCGCTCGAAGTGATCGCGGCGGCGGCTGGACTGGTAAAATTTATCAAGCCGCCTCACCCCCCAGGCGCCCAGCACGGCAAACAGCAGCCCGCCGGCAACGATCAAGATAAGTGCCGCAGTTTGGCGATCAGGCGCCGCATCTGCTGCCATCACCGTGCCCCAAAAGCCGACCGTGACGATGGTCGCCGCACCAATCGCTAAGCCTCGCGTGATGAAGCGGTTGTCATTGCGCCAATGCTTTTCGGCGTCGCGGATTGCATTGGTGACCTCATGGATAGCCAACTCCTGCCAGCGCCGGAACGAGATGCCGCCCTGCTCTGTCCGCCCTTCCCGAATATATTGTTCGAGGCGTTTGACGATCACCTCGCCACGTTCCTGCGGCGTCGGGTTCTGCCCCATCCACAACTCACTGTAGTCAGTGGGCTCGAATTCGACTTCTTTTTCTTTATTTTGATCTGCCATCTAGGGATTTTGCCTAAGTCCGAGCAAAAAGAAAAGCGGACCTTTCAATCCGCTTCCCAAATAACAGTCTCATAGATAGAGCATATAGACTTAATACATATGTTGACCGCCATTAACCGACAAAGTCGATCCGGTGATGAACCCGGCATTTTCCGAAACTAGAAACTTGATCGACCGTGCTATCTCGCTCGCTTTACCGAGCCGCCCAACGGGAATTTTGGCGACAATTTTTTCCAGAATATCATCTGGTACGCTAGCCACCATGTCGGTATCGATATAGCCAGGTGCAATCGCGTTAACTGTAATACCCGCACCGGCGCCTTCCTGGGCCAAAGCTTTGGTGAAGCCATGGATACCGGATTTGGCCGCCGCATAATTTACTTGGCCATATTGACCGGCCTGACCATTGATCGAGCCGACATTGACGATCCGGCCATATTTGCGCGCGCGCATACCTTCGATAACGGCACGGCACATATTAAAACAAGACCCTAAATTTGTATCGATAACCGCCTGCCAATTGTCTTCACTCATTTTGTGGGCAGTGCCGTCGCGGGTAATGCCAGCGTTGTTAATAAGTACGCTTACGGGACCGAATTCTGCTTCGATTTGAGCGACGCCTTCGCGGCAGGCGTCAAAATCAGCGACATCCCATTGCCTGGCCTCAATTCCGGTTTCGGCGGTAAACTTTTCTGCGCGTTCAGTATCGCCACGATATATAGCGATCACCTCATACCCAATATCTTTAAGGGCGGTCGAAGTAGCGGCGCCGATGCCTCGGGTTCCGCCGGTAACAATTGCAACATGTGTCATATCTATTCCTACTCTTTTAAATTTCCGCGTAACTACTACAACGAGTAGAAAAAGATTTGTTATGCTATTATCGCAGCCCACCCCCGCGTCAGTTTGATGGGACAATTTTACCAGCTAATTTTCCTGATCTGCCAGTGCGGCATCTGCACCCTCGCCGCCAAACCGGGTGGCGAGATAGCCAATAATCAAGCCGACAACGGCACCCTCAAGGACAAACCAAAACGGCGACAGGAACATGCCATCAGTACCGAACATGGTCACCATCATGGCGGCAAACCGGTCAAAGGCGAAGAAAATCAAAATAAAGTTCATCCAAGCGCCGATTAGCGGTGCGCGAAACCACCATGGCATCGGCAATTTCAGCACGGGATGCCAAGTAAATACGCCAAACACTCCAACGATGGCGCCGAGGGTCGTGTACCACAGCAAAATCCCCCAGCGGATCATCCATTCTGCATCGGGGATAAAGTAAGGCAGAAAAATAAATCCGATCAGACCAATGATTAGACCGACGCTTTTACCGATGGCGATGCGGGTAAATAGAGATGGATTACTGAACATAACTGCCTCCTATCAAAAGAAGAATGGAGCATTACGAGGTAAGCATTTATTTAGCACAAAATG
>JABIIH010000175.1 GCA_018649245.1 Rhodospirillaceae bacterium
CAGACCGGTATCCAGTGGGCGCGCTCCTTGGTATGTTTGATGGTGATGCAAGGTCTCGGCAAGCCTGGCGTTAATATGGGCAACCTGCAATGGGGCACGCCGGTCGACACCAATTTCTATTTCCCGGGCTATGCCGAAGGCGGCATGTCCGGCGATCTTCATCACACCGCGATGTCGGTCGAGCTTTATCAGCGCATGCCGCAACTGCCGAGCATGAATACGGTCGAGCAAGCGATCCCCCGGCTCTGGTTGCCGGAGGCGATTATCGAAGGCAAGGCCGAAGGCTATGCCTGGGACGGTAAAAGTATCGAAGCTCAGTTTAACAAAATTTCTTATCCGAAAGCGGGCTACTCTCCGGTCAAAATGCTGTACAAAATTGGCGGCTCCCTGATCAGCACGATGGCGGATTCCAACCGTCATGTGAAAATGTATCAATCCGAGAACCTAGAGTTTTGCGTCAGCCAGGCGATCTGGCATGAGGGTGAATCAAAATTCGCTGATGTCATCCTGCCGGCTTGCACCAATTTCGAACGTCCCGATATCAGTGAATGGGCGGCCCTTGGCGGCTATGCTTTCCATGGTCAAACTCAGCTCAACAGCCGGGTCGCCATCTTCCAGCATCAGGCCATTCAGCCGATGGGCGAGTCCAAATCCGATTACGTGATATTCTCGGAAATTTGCGAACGGCTGGGTCTTAGCGCTTACTTCACCGAAGGCATCTCAGAACTTGATTGGGCCAAGCGCATGTTTGACGCCTCCGATCTGCCGCAGATTATTTCCTGGAAAGAGTTCATCCGCAAAGGCTATGTCGTCATCCCACCAGAGCGCGAAGAGCTGCGCGATCCGGTATCCTGGAACTGGTATTATGAAGACCGCAAGAAAGATGTGCCGGAGCCAATGCCGCTGCCATCGGACTACAAGGACGAATATCTCAAAGGTATCCAGACCCAATCGGGCAAGATCGAGTTTGAAGCTATGAGCTTGAAACGCTTTGATGCCAATGACCCAGAACGCCCGCCAGTGGTTAAATATAATAATCCGTATGGCGGCCCGCAGGCCGAGAAGTATCCGCTCCGCATGTTAACGCCGCATCCGCGTTTCTCCTTCCATACTCAAGGAGATGCTAAGGATTCTTTCGTCAACAACATCAAGGACCACCGGGTCGAAGTCGATGGTTATTTTTATTGGATTATCCGGATCAATGCCGACGATGCGGCCGAGCGCGGCATCAAGATGCACGATCTGGTCAAGGTCCATAATGATCAGGGTGGGGTTGTTTGTGCCGCACTGGTCACCCAGCGATTGCCTCGCGGCGCGGCGCATGGCTATGAATCCTGCGCCATCTATGAACCGCTCGGCGAGCCGGGCAACTCGGTTGATCGCGGCGGCATCCTTAATCTGCTGACGCCGAAAAAATCACAGATCAAGAAAGGCCATTCGATGGGCAACTCGACGGCGCTGGTCGAGATCGAATTGTGGGATGGCAAAGCAGAACACAACGTCGCAACCACAGATGCAGCACCGGAAAAAGAACCGGTTCCGGCTGAATAAGAATAGGAGAGTATAAAAATGTCTAAATGGAACCTAATTATTGATCTGGAAAACTGCACCAATTGCAATATGTGTGTGCTGGCCTGCCAGGATGAACATGTCGATAACACTTTCCCCGGCTATGCCGAGGAAATGCCGAAACATGGCTCACGCTGGATTGAGATAATGCGTAAAGAACGCGGCCAGACACCGATGATCGACGTCGCCTATTTGCCGGTGATGTGCCAGCATTGTGACGAGGCACCCTGCATAACGGCAGCCGAAAACGATGCAGTTTCAAAACGCGATGATGGCATTGTCATCATTGACCCGGTTAAAGCCAAAGGCCAGAAACAGCTCGTTGAGAGCTGCCCTTACGGTGCGATCTGGTGGAATGAGGATCTGCAATTACCACAGCATTGGATATTTGATGCCCATCTGCTGGATGACGGCTGGAAGCAGCCCCGCGCCGTTTCTGTCTGCGCCACCGAAGCCATTGCCGCCAAAAAAGTTGATGATGCGGAGATGGCAAAAATCGCTGAGGCGGAAGGCCTAGAAGTATTGCATCCTGAGCACGGCACCAAACCGCGAGTCTATTACAAAAATCTCTATCGCTATAACAAATGCTTTATCGGCGGTAGTGTTGCTGCAGCAAAAGACGGTACGGAAGATTGCGGCAAAGACGCCAGTGTCAAACTGCTCCAAGGCTCCGATGTCATCGCCGAAGCGACCACCGATATCTTTGGTGATTTTAAATTTGATAAGCTCGATAAAGATAGCGGCGGCTATAAAGTGGAAATCACCGCCGATGGCCATGGTTCAAAATCTGTCGATGTCGAGCTCGGTGAAAGTGTCACCTTGGGCGATATTTATTTGTCGTAAGCAACTCCTGCTGCCTCAAGTAAATTCTCAAGCTCGCTGATCCGGTCATTCAAGGGTGCCATTCTCGCTTCATTTTCAACCTCGGTGTATCTTGGCGTAATGTGCTGCGGGCAATTCCAATCGAAAGCCTCGATGGTGAGTATAACGGCGCGTTCAACCTGAGCCTGGTAGTTTGGATCTTCGAGTTGACGCAGGAGATCAGGATTTTCATCAGCATGAACGATTGCTGCCCGGGCCCAAATCTTTAAGCGTTTGCGGTTGGCATAATCCATTAAGATCAGCGCCACCCGGTCACTGGCATTGAGATTGCCAACACTTAGATATTGGGTATTTCCTCTGAAGTCAGCGTAGCCGATGGTTTTTTCATCGAGAACTTTTAAA
>JABIIH010000153.1 GCA_018649245.1 Rhodospirillaceae bacterium
CATCGGCCGCGAGCGCTCTCGTCGTCCCCGACGGCCACCCCTGCCACCATTATCAACCGCCATTGCCATAGCTATTCGCGCCCTTCCATTTGACGGGACACAATGGCGGAAAACTCATTGGCGAAGTCATCAAGCCGGGCAGCATAGCGATCCATATCTTTGGAGATTTTGTTATAGGCGATCACCGCCGGGATGGCAGCAACCAGGCCAAGTGCGGTGGCAAATAAAGCTTCGGCAATACCAGGGGCGACCACGGCCAAACTGGTATTTTTGGTGATCGAGATCGCCTGGAAGCTGTTCATGATACCCCAGACCGTACCGAACAAGCCAACAAACGGAGCGGTTGAGCCGGTCGATGCGAGGATCGTCATTTGGCGCTCAACCCGATCTATTTCCCGGTTAACAGTGACATCCATCACCCGGTGAATACGTTCCATCAGGCTTGAGCCATTGTCGCGGCCCGTACTAGACTCGTTGGAGCGCCGCCACTCCCGCATCGCCGCAGCAAAGACCGCCGACATCGGATCACGGGGTTGCGCACCGATCCGGTCATAGAGCGCATCCAAGGAGCCACCTGACCAAAAGCTGTCTTCAAACTCAGCTGCCGCCGCATTTAGTTTTCTAAGACGCAGCGTTTTCTCAATGATGATCGCCCAGCACCAGACCGATGCCACAAATAGGAATATCATCACCGCTTTAACGATAATGTCGGCTTTCAGAAATAAGCCCCACACCGAGAAGTCAGTTGCCGCGATCGCTCCCGCCATTTGAGCAGCTTCTACCGCATTGCCTTCCATCTTTAATCCTCACTTTTCGAAATTACGAGTTCGGCCATCACGTTGCGCACCCCTTCAGGAATCCGCACCGCGCCGCCGTCAAAATTCATGCAGGCGAGTTTTACCTCCATAATCACTAAGGCTTCGTTAGCTCGTGTCACGGTTTGGCGCATTTGAATGCTGGCACCCCGCACGGCTAAAATCTCGGTTTCAACTTCCAACAGATCATCCAAAAAAGCCGGTTTCTGATAATCCGCGTTACAGCTGCGAACCACAAAGCCAACGCCGAGTTCTGCTTTCATCGCCTGATGCTCGGAACCGATATCGCGCAACATCTCAGTGCGAGCGCGCTCGGCATATTTAAGATAGTTGGAGTAATAGACCACACCGCCGGAATCGGTGTCTTCATAATAGACCCGGATCGCCAGGCGGTGTTTGCCGTCGGCAATCATCGAAGATGAGGGATCGATCTTATTCATCTTCACTCTCGTCTTGCGCCAGTAACTCCAACTGTTTGAGATTCTTGGGCGCGGCGATACCAAGATGGCGGTAAGCACCGGCCGCCAAGACCCGGCCTCGCGGCGTGCGCATCAATAGACCTTGTTGGATCATGTAAGGCTCGATTACTTCTTCGATGGTGTCGCGCTCTTCTGATAGCGCCGCTGACAGAGTCTCGGCGCCAACCGGGCCACCACCGTAATTATCGGCGATACATTTGAGATAGCGCCGGTCCATCGCATCCAAACCGAGCACATCGACATCCAGCCGGTTGAGCGCGGCATCAGCGATTTTGGCATCAACCTTGGTATCGCCTTCGACGGTGGCGAAATCCCGCACCCGTCTGAGCAGCCTGCCGGCGACCCGAGGGGTGCCGCGTGAGCGTTTGGCTATTTCCGCTGCGCCATCATCCGTCAGATCAAGCTCAAGAATACGCGCGTTGCGGCTGATGATGCCTTGCAGCTCATCAACATCATAAAATGACAGTCTGAGGGGAATACCAAAACGATCCCTAAGCGGCGTCGTGATCAGACCGGACCGGGTCGTCGCACCAACCAGCGTGAAAGGTTGCAGATCAATCTTCACCGAGCGCGCCGCCGGGCCCTCCCCAATCACCAGATCAAGCTGGAAATCTTCAACGGCGGGGTAAAGAATTTCCTCAACCGCCGGGCTGAGGCGGTGAATCTCATCAATGAACAAGACATCCCGCGCCTCAAGATTAGTCAGAATAGCAGCCAGATCACCGGCCTTGGCGATCACCGGCCCGGAAGTTGCCCGAAAACCGACACCAAGTTCCCGCGACACAATTTGCGCCAATGTTGTTTTTCCAAGTCCCGGTGGGCCAAACAGTAAAACATGATCCATGGCTTCAC
Source organism: Rhodospirillaceae bacterium (assembly GCA_018649245.1). Lineage (GTDB taxonomy): Bacteria > Pseudomonadota > Alphaproteobacteria > Rhodospirillales > UBA2165 > TMED23. The sequence continues at coordinate 2,147 of JABIIH010000153.1, forward strand.
TGCGGCCCCGCGCAGCTTCAACAAAAACCCGGAGATTGTCACAAACGGCGCGTTGACCGACAAATTCATCAAGGGTCTGCGGTCGGGTTTGAGTATCCGCACCATCTTCAAGGCTCGCATCTGGATTAATTAAGCGCTCTTCATCCCGGGAATCATCCATGGGCACTTAACTCCGACAAGCCGTCTTTGATCAAAACTTCTACCGAGGCATCGGCGCCCAATTTAGCTGCTGCCTGATGCACCACTCGGAAGGCATCCGAGCGGCCATAGCCGAGATTAACCAAAGCCGATACCGCATCATTGGCAAATTGGTTGCCGCCTTCCGCTTGCGCCACTTCACCTTCCAGAGTTGCCGTCGTGGAACCAAGGGCAATGCCGCCGACTTTATCTTTAAGCTCACTGAGAATACGAGTGGCCAGTTTTGGGCCAACACCCGGTGCCTGGGTGACAGCGGCTTGGTCTTGCGCCGCGATGGCTTGCACCAAATGATCAGGAGAAAGTACTGACAAAATAGCGAGACAAACCTTAGCACCGACGCCTTGCACGGTGGTCAGTAATTTGAACCAGGCGCGTTCCGCTTCATCGGCGAAACCATAAAGGTGGATATGATCTTCCCGCACATGGGTTTCGATCATTACCGAAACTGTGCCGGTTGCAGCCGTCAGCATATTAAGGGTGCGAATGGAGCAAAAAACCGAATAGCCGACACCGCCGACATCAATAATGACATAATCTTCACCGGTGGAATCAACCAGACCTGTCAGCTTGGCAATCATTTGGCGCCCTCCAACAGTTCAGCCTGATAAGCTGCCGAGCCCCGGTGATGGGCATGACAAATGGCGATTGCCAAAGCATCCGCTGAATCGGCTGACTGAAAGTCACACCCCGGCAACAGGGTTTTTATCATCATTTGCACTTGTTCCTTCGCCGCGTGCCCCGAACCGACGAGAGATTTTTTGACTAGATTCGGTGAATACTCCGCCACCGGTAGACCAAATTTTGATGGCACAAATAAGGCAATGCCACGCGCTTGCCCCAATTTCAGGGTTGAGGCCGCATTGACGTTGACGAAAGTTTCCTCGACAGCGACTTCTGCAGGCTGAAAATCTTCAAGAATTTGGGTCAAGCCATCATGCAATTGGACCAGGCGTTCGGCGAGACTAAGCGCGGCATCACTTTTAACCACGCCGTCGCCGACATAGGTCAGACGGTTGCCGTCAGACTCAATGATGCCCCAACCGGTATTACGCAATCCTGGATCGATGCCGAGTAACCTCATATTTCCCCAACAAAACTAATATCCCAGGATAATAAATACTCGTTAATTAAGCCCTAAACTTTAGGCGCTCAATTTGGCCATCACCTCTTCTGATATTTCGAAATTAGCCGATACGCGTTGAACGTCATCATTGTCTTCCAAGGCTTCGAACAGGCGCATAATCGTTTCGGCTTCTTTATCGCTCACCTCGACGGTATTTTGTGGCCGCCAATCAAGCTGAGCTGATTCTGGATTGCCGAGCGCCGCCGCCAAGGCTTCGCTGACAGTATGGAAATCATCCGGCTGGCAGAAAATATCATGACCGCCGTCATTGCTGTCGACATCTTCCGCCCCGGCTTCAAGCGCCGCTTCAAACACATCATCGGATGAGCCGGTTTCAGCCGCGTAATGGATCGCACCCATGCGGTCGAACATGAAGCTCACTGCACCGGTTTCCGCTAAATTGCCCCCGTTTTTGGAAAACGCAGTCCTGACATCTGATGCTGTCCGGTTACGGTTGTCGGTGAGCGCTTCAACTATGACAGCGATGCCGCCCGGGCCATAGCCCTCATAGCGTACCTCATCATATACTTCGCTCTCATCGCCTCCGGCGACCTTTTTAATCGCTCGTTCAATATTATCCTTTGGCATATTCGCCGCCCGACACGCTATAATCGCTGAGCGCAACCTCGGATTGGCGTCAGGATCAGGCAGTCCGGATTTAGCCGCGACGGTAACTTCACGGATGAGCTTGGCAAAAATCTTGGCGCGCTTTTTATCCTGCGCGCCCTTGCGATGCATAATATTTGAAAACTGGGAATGACCGGCCATGTGTCGTTTCTTTTATATTAGTTGATCAGAGAGCTTTAATTACCACACTTATTTCAACTTCGCACCCCTAACTATTGTGTCTTTTCGACATCAATTCGGCACTTGCTCCGACAATCTGCCCCCTACCCTAATCGGCTCCATGCGGGTGGCGAGGCCGCTTTGATCATCGGTTTCGAGATAAACGCCGCAGACGGTGGCTTCTGCTTCAGCGGGGGCCAGTCTTTCAACCGGCATCACTTTCCGAAAGCGCCCAATGGCGGCGTCCGGTTTCATGCCAATCACCGAATCATAATCGCCGCACATGCCGATATCTGTTTGATAAGCCGTACCACCGGGTAGAATTTGCGCATCCGCGGTCGGAATATGCGTATGCGTGCCGACAACCATGGAGACCCGGCCATTAAGATATTGCCCGACCGCCATTTTCTCAGACGTTGCTTCGGCGTGAATATCAACCACGGCGCAAGCCACGGCATCACCTAATTTGATTTTAGCCAAAGTGTTGTCTATGGCCACAAAGGGGTCATCGAGACTGTCCATAAAAAGCCGTCCCATTATCTGACCGACAAAAACCTTAGCGCCATTGCGGGCTTCAAACACCCCGGACCCGTTGCCAGGTGTCAGCTCGGGATAGTTGAGCGGGCGCAGCAAGCGCGGCTCTTCATCTATATAGGTAATGATTTCTTTCTGATCCCAAGCGTGATTGCCAGTGGTAATCACATCAACACCGAGCTCAAAAAACTGCTTACAGATTTTTTCGGTGATGCCAAAGCCATGGGCGGCATTTTCGCCATTAACGATAATAAAATCAGGGGTGAGCTTATCGATTAGCAGCGGTAAATGCTGCTCCAGACCTTGCCGGCCCGACTTTCCGAGGACATCACCAAAATAAACCAGCTTCATCTACGACACCCTATCCACATTAAAGGCAGTTGCCCCCGCTTCCGTTATGACCCAGTCGAGGCGCTGATCAAAGCTTTCATTCGGAATCAAGTCAACTTCCTGGCCGCTAAAAGCAATGCCGATGGCCGTTATATTGCGCTCACTCCTTAGCTCAGACAGCGTTCGATCATAATATCCGCCGCCAAAGCCGAGCCGGTTGCCGAGGCTGTCATAGGCCAGCAAAGGCACGAGAAGAATGTCAGGCTGGCCTGAGGCTTTGTCTGTTCTCGGCTCAGAAATGCCTAAATCAGAGGGTATTAATTCATCACCCGGCTGCCATTGCCGAAACAACAGAGCAGTATCCCGCGCAATTACCACCGGCAGCAGACAGGTACAGCCGTTATCATGCAGCTTTGCCAATAGCGGTTTTACATTAGCCTCATTGGTGATCGGCCAATAGCCCGCAACGAAATCACTTTTCCTGACCTCGAAATTCGCTTGAAATTGCCGGGCGAGCTCAGTGCCGAAGCTCAGCCCCGTGGTCTTGGCCAGTTCGCGGCGGTGCAGCCTCGCTTGCTCCCTTATCTGTTCTTTATCCAAATCATTTTCCCGGGGCGAGTACTTGCAAAAGGATTAGGTGACGCCGCGTGGGTCGTTACGCGTCTAATCTTCCTAGGCCGGTAGGTCTAGGTGGGCGCCGTATACCGTACCCAGGGGTACGACAGGGACAGCTCCCGAGTGGTAGGTATTGGCCCTGGAGATTTACCACACTTCACGGGCCCCGCAGCGTCACAGTATACTTAGGATGCTTCGAGCTTATCGGCAATGCTTTCGATGCGCGTCGCCATTTTTTCGAGATCACTGGCACCGAGTGCAGATTGAGCCGGCGCGCGTTTTTCATTTCTGAGCGAATCAAGTTCGGTATAAACTTCGGATAGCTCATCAGCCACTAAAAGAGACGTCATCACCAGCAAGCGAGCATCGCCAACCTGCCCCACCGACGCCACCAATTCATCAACCCGCCGGTCAACATATTGAGACAGCCTGGTCAGATGCGCTTCCTGACCATCATCGCAGGCGATGTCGTATTTTCTGTCGTTAATGGTTACGGTGACTTGAGCCATATTAGCTTTCCAGAATTTCTTTCATGCGGTCAATCGCGCCATCGAGCCGGGTCGAGACAACTTGATTCTTTTCTTTGAGCTCGGAGATTTCAGCCTTGGCCGCTGTTAGCTCTTTACCTAATTTGCCATTACCAGCCCCGGAACCATTAGAGGATTTTGCCTTCGTTTCTATCGCCTTATCTAACCGGTCAAGCGCGGCATCAAGTTTGGATTTCGCCGCCTGAATAGAAGAAGTGCTTTGTGTAGAAGGATTTGCCAAGATTTCTTAAACTCCCCGATTAGGTTCAGACATTACGCCCTTGGCTGTAATTTCGTCAACACTGCGATTGCCTAATTTTTTAGATAGCTGCCATGTATTTTGAGGGCTTGACGAGAGCGGCGTAACTTAGGATTGTGCGCCGCAAGTTGATGGCATTTTTCTAACGGAGGAACGAATGGCCCTACGGGTAGCAATTAATGGATTTGGCAGAATTGGCCGCTTGGTCTATCGCGCAATTTTGGAAGCCAATAATGATGGCATCGAAGTTGTCTGTATTAATGATTTGGGTCCGACCGAATCCAATGCACATCTTTTGAAATATGATTCGACCCACGGCATTTTGCCGCAGGATGTTAAAGTAGATGGCGATACGATGGATGCCGGCCAAGGCCCGGTTAGGGTAACCGCCGAGCGTGATCCGGCAAATTTGCCTTGGAAAGAGTTGGATGTTGATATTGCGCTGGAATGTACCGGTTTTTTCGCCAGTAAAGAAAAAGCCTCGGCTCATTTGGAGGCCGGCGCCAAGCGCGTCATTGTTTCAGCCCCGGCTTCGGGCGCTGATATCACAGTTGTCTACGGCGTTAACTCAGATCAGATCAGTGCTGATCATACCGTGATCTCTAACGCCTCATGTACTACCAACTGTCTCGCTCCGGTCGCCTATGTACTCAACGAGGCCGTAGGTATTGAACGCGGCTTTATGACCACGATTCACTCCTTTACCGGCGACCAGCGCACTGTTGATACGCTGCACAGCGATCTTCATCGCGCCAGAACCGCATCAGGTTCGATGATCCCAACTTCGACGGGCGCCGCCAAAGCGGTTGGCCTGGTCTTGCCGGAATTGAACGGTAAACTTGACGGCACTTCGGTGCGCGTGCCAACGGCAAATGTATCGCTGATCGACTTCACCTTTACCCCTGGCAAAGAAACCAGTGTTGAGGAAATCAACGGTGCTGTTGAAGCAGCCGCCGCAGATGGCCCCTTAAAAGGTATCCTCGGCACCAATGATCTGCCGCTGGTCTCGGTCGACTTTAATCACAATCCCCACAGTTCGGTGTTTGATTTGTCGGAAACCCAAGTCATCGAAGGCAATTTCGTCCGCGTACTCAGCTGGTACGATAACGAATGGGGCTTCTCCAATCGCATGGTCGACACCACCTTGGCTGTCGGCGCCACGATCTAGAAACATTTAAGCGATGGCAGCAGGTAGCGACATTGAACTCGCCCTTGCTGCTGCCGCTGACTATTTGCGGCAAAAAGGCAATCCTGAAGACGCCTTTGAGCGCAAACGCTACCTCAAAAGCCCCTATGAAATGCTCGGCTGCAACATGGGCAGCATTCGCAACGCGGCCAAACAAATTAAACGCGCCTGCCCCAAGCCGCCACTAGACGAGTTAATCCCAGCTCTCAGCGCGTATTACACCAAAAACGTTCATGAAGATCGCATGTTAGCGAATATCGCCGTCACGCATTATGTCGACCAGCTTGATGCCAGCCATGTCTCGGGCTTTCTTAAAGATTGGCTACTTGATAGCCACAATTGGGATTTTGTTGATGGGCTTTGTACCTGGGTGGCCGGCAAGATTGCACTCAGCCATCCCGAAGCATACCAAGAGATTGAGGCTTGGACGCTGCATGAATGGATGTGGCTGCGAAGAGCGTCTATTTTGTGTCATTTGCCGGCTATTCGAGAGGGTACGCTCCGGGTCGGCCAGTTAAAATATTCGATTGATCTTTTGATTGAGGAAAAGGAGTTCTTCATCCGCAAAGTCATTGGTTGGGTGCTTAGAGAACTTTCAAAGCACGATCCCATGCTCGCCCAGGAAATTATCGATGAATTTAAAGACCGCGCCTCGGGCCTGACACTTAGGGAAGCAACGAAGTACTTATGAGCAAGAATTAAGTAAGCTGTCCCCTTAATTCTTTCCCCTTAAAACCCTTTACCCATTCGGATCATAAAACTCGAGGCCGGGGATGTTGTCTTCATCTTCGAGGCGGCCGCGCAGTTCAATGGTGTTGCGGTCAGGATCGCGGATGAAAACCGAGACATGACCGTCACCGCCAAAGGTCACCGGACCTTGAGAAATGGCAATATCATTTTCTTCCAGCGTTTTCATAGCTTCAATAATCGATTCGACCCGTAAGGCGACATGGGTGAGACCGGGATGTTTTTCCGGCACATCCATCAGGATGTTTTTGCCGTCATTTAGATCGACGCCATTGACCACCAAGTTTATTTCAACGCCATTGTCGTTTTTTATGACGATTACCGCATCGAAATCCACTTCGATAAGAATTTTGAAACCAAGTGCTTCGTAAAACTTGAGGGCCCGATCCCGGTCCGTAATGCGAATGCCGAGATGGTCAAATTGCTGAATATTGATCATAAGAGTTCCGTTTCTTTGCATGTTCCCGTTGGTTATTAGATTTAGGCGAAATGGGTAGAAACGCAAATCTTATTGTTGTGAGCATTATTCAAAATCGGAATGCAGCAAAGTTGAAATTTTTCGGGAAATACTGGAAATCGTATAAGCCAACGCTTCACGGTAAACATCTCCGTCGGTAATCGGGTGGCTATGCAAGGTTGCCAATTGATTTTGAGACTCAGTCAATACGGCGATTTTTTGTGAGTAGGTCATCTATTTTCTCCTTTAGTTATACTAATCTGTCAATCAACAATATCCGTCATTTAAATAAATAAAACAAACGACTTTATCTTTCTCTATAGTTTAGATATACTAAACTATGGTCGCACCCTATAGTTTCCCGCCCCTGAACGGTTTACGCGCTTTTGAAGCCGCCGCCAGGCATATGAGTTTTCAAAAAGCTGCTGAGGAGTTGCACGTCACTCCAGGCGCGATCAGCCAGCAAATTAAGAAATTGGAAGATATTTTCCAGACGGCACTGTTCCATCGGGATAGCCGGGCCGTCACCTTGACTAAAGCCGGCCAGCGGCTTCAGCCGGGCTTAAGTGCCGGCTTTGAAAGCCTTGATGACGCCGTCCGACAGCTCAAACAAAGCTCAGAACATCAGCATATTACGGTCAGTGTTACACCTTCTTTTGCCGCCAAGTGGCTGGTGCCGCGGCTGGAGAAATGGACGGTGCAGTATCCCGATGTAGATGTAAGAATATCCGCGAGTTTAGGGCTGGCCAATTTCGGACCAGATGGGGTTGATCTCGGCGTCCGCTTTGGCAGCGGAAATTATGGCAGCCTCACCTCTTCGCTTTTATTGAAAGACTCCTTTGTCGTCGTCTGCAGTCCAATCTTCATTGATGGCTCCAAACCGATACAATCACCGGAAGATTTGCGCGACCATACGCTCATTCACGTATCGGGACCGCAAGGCGTCCCTGGCACCGATTGGCAAGAATGGTTGAAAACGGCGGGTGTTGACGGCATCGATACGTCCCGCGGTTTGGTATTCGATGATACAGCGGTCGCCATCCTGGCGGCGATTGGCGGCCAGGGGATATTATTGGCCCGCCGGGCCCTGGTCAAAGATGATATTGCGGCTGGGCGTCTTGCGCTGCCCTTCGAAATAGATTTGCCCCTAGATTTCGCCTGGCATATTGTCGTGCCGGATGAAAAATTAAAACGCTCCGAGGTCAGCGCCTTTAGAGACTGGCTGTTATCAGAAGCGCAACTTAACGAGACCGATTAATGCCCAAAGAAAAACATGCAGAAACCTGCCGCCTTTATCTCATCACGCCGCCGAAAATTGTCCCGAACGCGTTCAAAGTCGATCTGGCAGCGGCCTTGGATGGCGGCGATGTCGCTTGTGTGCAATTGCGGCTCAAAGAGGCCAGCCGGGATGATATCTTAAAGGCAGCCGAAGTTCTGATCCCGGTGGCCCAAGAACGCGACGTCGCTTTCCTCATGAACGATGATCCGGAGCTCGCCAAGGAAAGCGGCTGTGATGGTGTGCATATCGGCCAGCAAGATGCCAGTTACGATGAGGCCCGGAACCTGCTCGGTGATGAGGCGATTATCGGCGTGACCTGTCACGATTCCCGCCATCTCGCCATGGAGGCGGCTGAAAAAGGAGCGGACTATGTGGCCTTTGGTGCTTTTTTCCCAACCAACACCAAAGCTGCCAAGGCGCATCCCGAGCCTGAAATCCTCAAAGCCTGGAACATGATGACCAATGTACAATCAGTCGCTATCGGCGGCATTATGCAAGACAATTGCAGCGTTCTGGTTGAGGCCGGTGCTGATTTCCTCGCTGTCGTCGCTGCCGTTTGGGACTATGCTGACGGTCCCGCCGCCGCAGTTAAAGCGTTTAATGAGGCGATTGCTGCAGCAAGCCAATAATCCCATATAACTCCCCATTGCCATTGTTATTGCCCGGTGCGTCGCAACCTGATAGGTTCCGCGCCTTCAATAAATAACTCAATTTTAAGCCAAAAAATAAGATGGTTAAGTCATGAAAATCAATGGAAACGCCATTCGTCCCGGCAACGTGATCGAGCATCAGGATCGCTTGTGGCGGGCGGTTAAAATTCAGCATACCCAGCCCGGCAAGGGCGGTGCCTATTTGCAGGTCGAATTGAAAGATTTGCGCAGCGGCACCAAACTCAATGAGCGCTTTCGCTCATCGGAAACGGTTGAACAAGTTCGGCTCGAGCAAAAGCCCTTTCAGTACCTCTATGCCGAGGGTGACATGCATACTTTTATGGACACCGAAACCTATGACCAAATTTCGCTCAATGCCGAGCTGATTGGTGAAGAGCGCGTAGTCTATCTGCAAGACGGCATGGAAGTCATGATGGAAAGCTTTGAAGGCGAGCCGATCGGTTTGGAACTGCCGAAACACGTGGCCTTGGAAGTTGTTGAGGCCGACGCTGTGGTGAAAGGTCAGACGGCAGCCTCCAGCGCCAAGCCGGCGCTCTTGGAAAATGGTATTCGCACCACCGTGCCGCCGCATATTGAAACCGGCAACCGCGTGGTTGTCAGCACCGAAGACGGCACCTATGTCGAGCGGGCTAAAGACTAGATGGCTGCCCTCCAATCAGCCAATATTACGGTTATGATCAAGGCGGCCCGCAAGGCTTCCCGGAAGCTCAAGCGAGATTACGGTGAAGTCGATCAATTGCAGGTTTCAAGCAAAGGGCCAGCTGACTTTGTCACCGCCGCCGATGTGCGCACCGAAGAAATGCTGCGTGATGAGCTGCTCTATGCCCGGCCTGATTATGGTTTCCTGCTCGAAGAAGGCGGCGAGATTACCGGCAAAGACGAAAGCCGCCGCTGGATCATTGACCCGATTGACGGCACGACGAACTTTATCCACGGCATTCCGCATTTCGCCATGTCGATCGCACTCGAAGAAAATGGTGAG
>JABIIH010000082.1 GCA_018649245.1 Rhodospirillaceae bacterium
AAAGCTGACAAGCGCAACGCGCCTCGTAGATAATCAGCAAAGACCAAAAAAGTGCCGCCGTAAGGAATTACGCCGCCATGCAAAGCCAAACCATTCATTACCGCCGCCATGCCAAACTCGCGCACACCATAATGAAGATAACTACCGCCGTAGTTCGAGGCATCAATCGGCGTCGCTTCTTTGATTTTGGTATTTACCGAACCGGTCAAATCAGCCGAGCCGCCAATCAATTCCGGAATTGCTGCGTTTAGCACTTCGAGCACCGCCCCTGACGCCTGACGAGTGGCCAATTTTGGCGCCTCTTCGGACAAGCTTTTCTTGTGAGCATTAATCGCATCATTTAAATCTGCCGGCAATTCACCAGCTATCGCCGCGGCAAATTCAGCTTGCTGAGCACTGGCGCTTAGCCGTGCTTCCCAGGCTTGCCGATCTTGCTCACCAGCGGAGCCAACGGCACGCCAGGCGGCTTGCACGTCACCGGGAATTTCAAATGGTGCGTGGGGCCAGCCCATTTTTTCACGCGCGGCAGCGATCTCATCATCACCTAACGGTGCGCCGTGGGTGCTGGATGTACCTTCTTTGTTAGGCGCACCTTTGCCAATCACAGTTTTGCAGGCGATCATTGACGGCGTAACAGATTTGCGGGCGGCCTCAATTGCCGCTGCAACTGCTTCCGGATCGTGACCGTCAACCGCAGCGACGTCCCAGCCGGAGGCTTGAAAGCGCGCCAACTGATCATCGGAGACGGCCATATCGGTACTGCCATCAATACAAATGGAGTTGTCGTCAAATAATACAATTAGCTTGGCAAGTTTGAGATGCCCAGCCATCGAAATTGCTTCGTGACTGATACCTTCCATCAAGCAACCATCGCCAGCTATGACATAAGTATAGTGATCAACCAGCTCATCACCAAATCGCGCATTGGTCATGCGTTCGCCGAGCGCCATGCCAACCGCCATAGTGAGCCCCTGCCCCAATGGTCCCGTCGTGCACTCAATACCTTCAGCGTGACCATATTCCGGATGACCGGCGGTCTTTGAGCCCAATTGCCGGAAATTCTTTACTTCTTCCATCGTCATGTCGGCATAGCCGGTAAGGTGAAGCAGCGAATAGAGCAACATTGACCCGTGCCCGGCAGACAAGACAAAACGATCCCGGTCCGCCCATTTGGGGCTGGCGGCATCAAACTTCATAAACCGGCTAAACAAGACAGTAGCGACATCGGCCATGCCCATCGGCATACCGGGATGACCACTATTGGCGCGCTGCACTCCATCCGCCGATAAAAAGCGAATTGCATTGGCCATGTCTTGGTGGGAGGCAGTCGAAGGTGAAGGTGTTGCTAGTGCAGTTTGGTCAGGCGACATTTAGGTGTTGCTCCTACGCTATTTAAGAGAGCCTGATTTGGCGATCAAAAGCACGACCACCAAGGAAGATTTTGAACCTGAGAATTAAGCGTTGTCTAACATGCCTAAAGAGTGACGTCGAATCTCATTACAAGCTCTGCTGAAAAGAGTACAATTCTCTCAGAATTCGGGGAGAAATCTGCACTAATTTCGTCGGCGGTATACGCCTCAAACTGACTTTGCGCAAGCCCGTTTTCCGAATCAAATTAAGATCGATTTATCGTGTTGAATAAACAGAAATTAACAAAGACGATTTGGGCCCAATTTCGAACTCGCAGCATAACGGATCTAAACCTAGATCCGTGCCGATGAAAACACGACGCATCTTATATTCACTCTAAAATTCTGTAAATTTCGCTCGACTGAGCGCACATCGGTCTTTACGCTGTTTGGCACAAGTTCATGGCGGTGAACATTCCCGTTATGGTCAGATAAATTTCAGCGGCCGGACAAAACGGGCGTGTTAACTTGGAGGAAAATCTAATGAAATTTCGTCTCATGGCGGCTCTGCTCGCCGGTACATCATTCTTTGCAGCTCAAGCAAACGCCGAAGCGATAAAAATTGGCATCGCCAATTTTGGTCCCCATCCGGTGTTGAATTCTGTGGTTAAAGGTTTCATAGACGGCATGACCAAGCGCGGCTATATTGAAGGCAAAAATGTTGTCTACAATAAATCCCATGCCAGCTTCAAACCTAATCTTTTGCCGCAAATGCTGGCAAAAATTCAAGCCGGTAAACCAAAATTGGTGGTTACGGTTACCACCCCGGTGAGCCAAGCTGGCAAAAAGATGTTTGCCGATAAAGGCGTCCCGCAGGTTTTTACTGCCGTCACCGATCCGATTGCAGCAGGCCTGACACCGTCCTGGACCAAGGGCGGCAATAATATAACCGGCGCCTCTGATCAGCAGGATATGGATGGCGTCTTCGCCTTCATGCGGAAATTACTGCCCAACGCCAAGAAAATTGGCGTGCCGTTTAATCCGGGTGAAGCCAATGATGCCTCGTTGGTTAAAACCATGGAGCAGATGGCGCCAAAGCATGGTTTCTCGATCACCAAAGTTGGTGTTGATAAAACCTCTGACATTCCGGTTCGCACCCAATCTCTGATGGGTAAAGTAGATACGGTGTTTATCTTGCCGTCGAACCTGATCAGCCCGGCGACGCCGGCTTTGGTTTCAGTAACCCGCCGCCACAAAATCCCGGTTATTGATTATTCACCGTCTTCGACCAAGGAACATCAAACCCTCGCATCTTACACCGTTGATTGGTCCGGCATCGGTGATATCACTGCTGGTCTGGCGGATAAAATTCTTAAAGGCGGCAGTGCTGCTTCAATGGCGCCAGTAAAACCAAAAGCCGAAGCGCATCAGGCCTACATCAGCGGCAAGCGTCTAAGTGCACTGGGCATGAAATTGCCGGGCTCTTTGGCCGGCTGCAACTGCGTTCTGAAATAGTTATATTTATTGGGACTGGCAGCGTTTTCAAACTCTGCCGGTCCCTCTAATTTAGAACATTTACTTTGTTAGAAGTTTCTGACGCCGTAAAAATTTTTCATCGAGGGACGGTCAATGAACGACCGGCCTTGAACGGCCTTTCCTTAACACTCGAATCCGGAGATTTTACTGCTGTCATTGGCAGCAATGGCGCTGGTAAAAGCACGCTGCTGAATGCTGTCGCCGGAGATATCTCGATTGATTCCGGCTCGGTCAAAGTTGACAATATTGACCTTACGTCAGCACCAACGCACAAGCGCGCCAAATGGGTCTCCAGGGTTTTTCAAGATCCGCTGGGCGGCACCGCCGGTCCGATGACCATCGAGGAAAACCTCGCCCTCGCTGCACTGCGCGGCCAAAGCCACAGTTTGAGCTTAGGTCTTAACAGCCAGCGCCGGGATTATTACCGGGAACTATTAGCGACCTTGGGTTTGGGCTTGGAAGATCGCCTGACGTCGAAAGTTGAACTCTTATCCGGAGGTCAGCGGCAGTCTTTGGCTCTCATCATGGCCATCATCACTGAACCGGCTGTCTTATTACTCGATGAACATTGCGCCGCCCTTGACCCCAAGACCGCCCGTATTGTTATGGACTCAACGGTTAAAGCAGTTGAAGCCGCCGGGCTCACAACCTTGATGGTGACCCATAATATGCAGCACGCTATCGATTACGGTAACCGTTTGATCATGCTGGAGGCCGGGACCTTAAAACTTTCCATGGACGGCGAAGAGAAAGCCTCGCTTGATGTCGAATCCCTGGTCGAGCGCTTCCACATCACCGACGACAAGATTTTGTTGAGTTAAGGCGATGATGGAAGTCTTTAACAATTTTTACAATCTGGTCCCGGTTACTTTTGCCCAAAGCTTGATCTATGCCCTGGTCGCCGCCGGTATCATGATCCCCTTCCGCATCCTGAACTTTCCAGACTTAACCAGCGAGGGCAGTTTTCCACTCGGCGGCTCATTATGTGCTGCGTTGTTAATGGCGGGCTTTGATCCCTACTCCGCTACATTGCTCGCGGTTTGTGGCGCCTTCGTTGCCGGTTGCTGCACCGCGCTGATCCATTTGAAGCTCAAGATAAATACCTTACTCGCCGGCATCTTGGTCATGACCATGCTGTTCAGCATCAATCTTCGGATTATGGGTAAATCCAATGTTGCGCTATTTTCGGTCGATAATTTGCTGGAAAAAGTCTGGGTGGGTTCCAGCACTGACCTCGCCTCGATGATAATTATGTTCGTCATTATGGTGTTGGTAATTGCTGCTATTTTGTTTTGGTTTTTCAAAACCGAGATCGGCATGGCGATGCGGGCAGTTGGCGCCAATCTAAATATGGCATCTGCTCAAG
>JABIIH010000177.1 GCA_018649245.1 Rhodospirillaceae bacterium
AAGTGCGGTGGCGTTGGGCCCCGAGATTGAGTCGTCGAATTTGCCTCTATAGCCATAGGTGGTGATAACGCCGATCAGCTTGCTCTCATGATCAAAGATCGGGGCGGCGAGGGTGCTGAGCGAACGCATATCCTCGATATAAAAGCGGCCGATGCCGTTCTTTTTAGTGGTTTTGATAATAGCCTCGATATCGATCGGATTGGCTTTATCGCGATGGCGCATTTCCCGCTTCACCAAAGCCTTGGTATGTTGCCGCGACAACCAGGTCAAATAGACATGACCCGTCGCCGTATTGAGTACTGGAAAGACCGAGCCGATCCGGGCGTTGACGGTAATCGGCGCCAAAGATTCCTCCCAATGGACAATCGTCGGGCCGTGATCACCCCAGACCGTTAAGACAACGGTTTCGCCGACCGCTTCCCGCAATTCTGCCATAACGGGTACAGCAGTGCGGACCAAGTTCAAGCCCATAATAGCCGCCAAACCGATCTGCAAAGCAATCGAACCCAGATTGTACTTGCCCGTTGCGGCATCCTGCTCGACCAGGCCGGAGCGGATCAAACTGACGAGATAGCGCCGGGTGTTGGCGGGCGGCAGATCTGCGATACTGGCGATAGATTTTAATCCCATCGGCCCGCCGCCACTTTTTACCGCCAGCAACACACGGGTACCGACTTCGACTGATTGAACGCCGCCCACATTATCAGATGGATTTTTGCTTTGCTTAATCACGAGGCAGTTTTTTTCATCCATATTTTGAATACATGTCTTCAACTATCGGCGATAATAACGCAATTCATCTTAATGTAAATTATTGCTTAATATACAATTTATTGTTATATATGCAACTTAACAGAAACCTCTAAATCTAGCTAGCCTCAATTGGTACTTACTTGGAGTTCAGATGAAAAACAATATTTTTGAAAATGTGGAATTTCCGGTTATATCCGCGCCGATGTTTCTGGTCTCCGGCGTGGATTTGGTCGTTGCCTGCTGCGCCAATGGCACGATTGGCGCCTTCCCGGCATTAAACCAACGAACCACCGAAGGCTTTGAAGAATGGTTGGTTCAAATAAATTCTGAGTTTGACCGGCTGAACTGCCAGCAAAGAACTTTTGGCGTCAATTTGATCGTTCACAATTCTAATCCCCGCGTCGCGCCCGATCTGGACATGTGCATTAAACACGAGGTGCCATTGCTGATAACCTCTTTGGGGGCGGCCAAAGAAGTGATCGATGGCGTTCATAGCTATGGCGGCAAAGTATTTCATGACGTGATTAACGCCCGGCATGCCAAAAAAGCGGTGGATGCCGGTGTAGACGGCCTGGTGCTGGTTGCTGCAGGTGCCGGCGGGCATGGCGGCCTAGCAAGCCCATTTGCTCTATTGAGCGAAGTGCGCAAATTCTTTGATGGCTATATCGCCTTGGCAGGATCGCTAACAAATGGAGCCCATGTCGCCGCGGCTCGTGCGGCCGGCGCTGATTTTGCCTATGTCGGCACGCGCTTTATCGCTACTGACGAAGCTTACGCTGATCAAACCAACAAAGAAATGATCGTCGATAGCACTTTGAATGAAATCGTTTATACCGATGCCTTTTCGGGTGTTCATGGCAATTTTTTGCGCAAGAGTATTGTTGAAGCTGGCCTTGATCCGGATAATTTACCAAGCAAGGAAATTGATTTTGGCAAAGACCTTAATGCCGACAAACATGCCTGGAAGGATATTTGGTCCGCCGGCCACGGTGTTTCGGACATTGACGAGATACTACCGACCGCCGAGCTCATTGCTAAAATGAAAGCTGAATATCAGGCCGCTGTGGCCAGGGTCACAGCTTAAGCAAATGAATTTCGATATATCAGAAGATGCTAAGGCGGTGGCCAATACGGCGCAAGATTTTCTCCGCGAACACTCGCCGATGACCGCCATTAGGCGGGTCTTCGATAAAGAAATTCAATACGATGCCGAACTTTGGAAATCAATGGCGGAGCTGGGATGGCTCGGTGCCGGCATCCCGGAAAAATATGGCGGTGTTGAAATGGGCGCCGAAGTTCTCTGTGTCTTGGCCGAAGAAATTGGCCGCGTGCTGGCCCCGGTGCCGTTTTCTACATCGGTGTCATTGGCAACCAGCGCGATTTGCGCTCATGGCAGCGAGGCGCAAAAAAACGATCTCCTGCCCAAATTGGCAGCAGGTGAAGTTATCGGCACATTCGCTTTGGCGGAAGGTAATGGCGATCCGGATGCATCCCGCATCAAAGCCAAAGTCAAAAACGGGCGGTTAAGCGGTAAAAAATATCCGGTAACGGATGGTTCAATTGCTGATTTTGCCGTGGTTGTTGCGCGAGACGAGGCAAATGAAATCGGTCTTTATTTTTGTGATCTAAGCACCTCCGGCATCACTTCAACGCCGATTGAGACAATTGACCCCTCCCGCAATACGGTCTCTTTCAATTTTGAAAATGCTGAGGTTGAGCCGCTTGGTGACGCCTGGCTGGGCTGGCAGTCGGTTCAAAACCTGCTGGATCAGGCAGCGATAATTCTCGCTTTTGAGCAACTTGGCGGTGCTCAGGCCTGTTTGGAAATGGCCCGTGATTACGCCATCGAGCGCTACGCCTTCGGCCGTCCCATTGGTTCTTTTCAGGCGGTTAAGCATAAGCTCGCCAATGTCTATATCGCCTCTGAACTGGCGCGATCCAACGCCTATTATGGCGCCTGGGCGTTGGGCGAATATTCCACCGAACTATCACAAGCCGCCGCCACGGCTCATCTCTCGGCCTGCAAAGCTTTTCAATTGGCAGCGCGTGAAAACATCCAAACCCACGGTGGCATGGGAATTACCTGGGAGGCTGATTGCCATATGTATTTCCGGCGCGCTAGAACACTTGGCTTGGAAATTGGCGGCCCGATATTTTGGCAAGAGCGGCTGATGAGCCAGCTTGAACAACAGGCTCTGGCGGGGTGATTTAGATGGATTTTAACGACACCCCTGAAGAAGCAGAATTCCGCACTGAGGTCAGAGCATTTCTCCAGCAGCATGGCGACAAATTCCGCACCCGGGATTCGTTTAGCCGTGAGAACGCCAAAGAATGGCAAGTCATCAAAGCGGATGCCGGCTATGCCGCGATAACCTGGCCAACCAAATTCGGTGGCCGCGGCGGCACTGAAATACAACAAGTAATTTACGACCAGGAAGAACGCCATTACGAGTTGGTTTATAACGTCTTTCGGGTTGGTCTCGGCATGTGCATCCCGACGCTATTTGCCTATGCGACCGAAGAGCAGCTTGAACGTTATGTCGAGCCGGCTTTGCGCGGTGAAGAGCTATGGTGCCAATTGTTCTCGGAACCTGCTGCCGGGTCGGATTTGGCTGGGATCAGAACCAAGGCGGTTCAGGACGGCGATGAGTGGGTGATTAATGGCCAGAAAATCTGGACTTCCTTTGCCGATACGGCTGATTTCGGCATATTATTGGCCCGCTCGGATTTCGATGCGCCCAAACACGCCGGCATGACATTCTTCTTTATCGATATGAAGTCTCCCGGCATCGAATGCCGGCCGATCAAGCAGATCACCGGCGACTCGCATTTTTGCGAAGTGTTTTTTGATGATCTGCGTGTGCCGGATAGCCAGCGTCTGGGCGACATTGGCGCTGGCTGGAAAGTAGCCCTAACCACCCTGATGAACGAACGGCTGGCAGTCGGCCATACCGGCGGCCCCGACTTTGAAGAGATATTTGCCTTGGCGCAAAACCTCGAAGTCGCTGATCAGCCGGCGCTCAAAAATGCAGCGGTCAGGGAAAAGCTGGTTGATTGGTACATAACCTGCCAGGGACTTAAATATACCAATTTCCGTCTCTTTACTGCTTTATCTCAAGGCGCGCAGCCGGGCCCGGAAGCCTCAATCATCAAACTCGTTGGAGCTGAGAAACAGCAGGAAATAGCCTCCTATGGGATGGATTTGATCGGCATGGGCGGCAACATGATGGATGCTGAGTTGGCACCGATGGCGGCAGCTTTTCAGGACTCGTTCCTGTTTGCTCCGGTTTCTCAGGTGGCAGGCGGCACCAACGAAATTATGCGCAATATTATCGCCGAACGGGTCCTCGGACTGCCGGCGGATATCCGGATCGATAAAGACGTGCCCTTTAAGGATTTGCCGACCGGACCCGGAAAGTAAAACCGTTAAGTTAGCTGCTTCTCGAGCACGTTACGCTGGATTTTACCCGTGGTGGTGCGGGGAAACTGATCGGCAGAGATAAAATGAACTTCTTTTGGGCGTTTATAGCGGGCGAGCTTTTGTAGGCATAACTCGACAACGTCTTCTTCGCTTAAACTATCATCACGCCGGGCAACGACCGCGACTGGAACTTCGCCCCATTTATCATCCTGCTTTTTGATCACCGCCGCTTCGCTGACCCGCGCATCCGTCATGATGGCTTTTTCGATCTCAGCCGGATAAATGTTTTCGCCGCCCGACTTGATCATATATTTGACGCGATCAACGAAATCCAAAGTGCCATCCGGGTTGCGCCGCATAACATCTCCCATATGGAACCAGCCATCTCTGAAATCCTGCTCATTCGTCTCCGGGTTTTTTACGTAGCCACTAAACAGCGTCGGCCCACGCACAATAACTTCGCCGGGCTCGCCATCGGCAACGTCCTGATCATCGAGATCAATCAACCGCACTTCACAATAGCCGGATTGCCTTTTGGCTAGGCTCTCCGGCACGACACCAATAGGAATGAGACCGCCCGAGGCTGGCGGGAGCCCGGTTTCGGTTGAACCGAAGGTATTTAGATAAGGTGCCTGGAACAGCTCTGAAATTTCACCGATCTGGTCAGGGGTGATTAAATCCGCCATGCCACCGACGAGCGCTACTCCCAGCATTTTTGGTTTGGTCGCCTTCACCGCCTCGATCAAGTTTTCAATTATACCCGGCAGCAGACTGAACCATTGCGTTTTGTTGCGCTCCAACGCTGGCAGTATCAGGTCGAGCTCAAAGCCATCGGTAACATAAACTTTGCCGCCTCTCAGCAGCGTCGCGATAGACTGGTCGGCGGCTCCCATATGAAACAGGGGAGACCAGGCAAAAAAGGTGTCCGTAGAGGGCACATTAAGCTCTGCTGCATAGACCATGGTCCGCGTAACCATCGCTCGGTGACTGATAACAGCACCTTTGGGCAGCCCCGTAGTGCCACTGGTATAAAGCACGATCAGGCCATCTTCGCTGGCCACGAGTTGGCTCGGATCATGTATTGAAGCCTTGGCAAGCAGCGCCTCATACTCAGCACCTAAATCAATTGATTGATGTGGTACCAAGGCAGACGTTTCAAGCTTGTCACCAAGTTCCGGCTGTTTGATGATAATTTTGGGCTCGACCAGATTTATGCAATGGCTTAGCTCCACGGCTGACAATCGCCAGTTTTGACAACAGACAATGGCGCCGATTTTGGCCGCTGCCAGTATAATTTCCAGATACTCAATTGAGTTATGAGACAGCAACCCAACTCGATCCTGCCGCTCAATACCTTTCTCAAGTAACACATTGGCGAGCCGGTTTACCCGTTCATTCAGCTCCCCATAGGTGAGTGTGCGAGGCCCCATTTCAATCGCCTCACGATTTTGGTCACGTCTTGCGCGTTCGGCAAATACCTGACCCACCGTGGTCGTTCCGGCTGCTTGAATGTCGGGAGTGAGAGCATGAAAATTATGGTTTGTCATTTATTGCTGTTCCCCAGCTTACGCCTTGTTGACTTTGTATTTAGATTGCATAATAATTAATCTATTGCAAATTAGACAACTATTCAACAATCTATTTTGGCGATTGTAGTCTGCCATAACAGTTTGATAATCTGCAATCTGGCCCCAATTGGACGGCTTTGTTGTTAACGCTATTTGGTCGGTAAAATTTGATGAGTAATGAGTACAGAATATTCGGCACTGAGATGTCGCCCTATTCGGTCAAAATGCGATCTTATTTCCGCTATAAAAACATTCCGCACAAATGGTTGCAACGCTTCCAGCATGAAGAAGAGTATCAGAAATTAACCCGCCTGCCGCTGATCCCATTGGTCGTCGCACCGGATGGCAAGACCCTGCAGGATACGACGCCGGTGATCGAAAAGATGGAACTAGTCTTTCCAGAGCCCTCGGTGCATCCGGAGGACCCGACCCTCGCCTTTCTCTCAGCCCTAGTCGAAGAATATGGTGATGAATGGGGAATGAAATTAATGTTTCATCATCGCTGGGTATCCAAAGCCGATAAGCTAGCCGGCTCACATATTTTGGCCCGCGAAATTCTGCCCTATGGCGAAAGTGCTGAAATCGATGAATTGGCTGAAAAAATTCTCGAGAGAATGGCTGGGCGGCTCATTTTAGTTGGCTCCAATGCGGAAACGGCACCGTTGCTATCAAATTACCTGAACCGGCTGCTGGAAATATTGGAACCCCATCTTGAAAACCGGCTTTATTTATTTGGCGACCGTCCGGCTTTCGCCGATTTCGGCCTCGGGCTTCAGGTTTATGAGATGGCGCTAGACCCGACCGCCGGCTCCCTCATCCGCGCCGTCATGCCTAACATCTTGCAATGGGCTTACCGCATGACTTCACCCCGCAATGATGGTCCGTTCGAAGATTGGCCGAGCCTCCAACCGACCTTGGAGCCTTTACTTTCAGATGTCGGAACCTACTTCCTGCCCTGGTCGACAGCCAATGCAGAAGCAATAATTGCCGAAGAAGACAATTTTTCGGTTGAACTTAATGGTGAAACTTATACGCAATCTTCGCAGAGATATCATGCCCGCTCACTGGAAAAATTAAGAGATCGCTATGCGGCGGCGGCAGATAATTCAGCACTTAACCAGATATTGGCAGACACCGGCTGTCTCGCCTATCTCCATTGAGGAATTGATTAATGACCATCTTGGAAACCACTCGCCGAAACAGCATTGCCGAAGTAACGATGAACAGGCCGGATTTCTTCAACGCCTTAAGCTTTGAGTTATTAGATGCCTTGATCGAAACCTTCGGCGAGTTGACGGCGGACGACAGCGTTCGCTGCATTGTCTTAAAAGGCGCTGGCCCAGCCTTTATGGCTGGCGGTGACATAAAAATGTTTAAGGAGAGTCTAGACTTATCGCCGGCAGATCGGGCCGAGAAATTTACCAAGGACATAAAAGCAACGGAACCTCTGGTTAGAGCAATTACCGCCGCCCGCCAGCCGGTAATTGCCGCAGTTCACGGACCGGCAGCCGGTTTTGGCGTTAGTTTGGCGGCGATGTGTGATTTGGTATACGCCAGTTCTGAGGCCTACTTCATGATGGCCTATGTCCAAATCGGCACCAGTCCGGATGGCGCCAGCACATGGTTCCTGCCCCGAATCGTTGGGTATCGCCGGGCCATGGAGTTGGCCTTGCTGGGCGACAAGTTTAATGCTGAAACAGCCGAGCGGTATGGTTTGGTAAACGATGTATTTCCAGCCGACAAATTCGATGATGAAGTCAACCGCATTGCCGAACGGCTGGTTCAAGGGCCACCCCTCGCCCATGCTCAAATCAAACGCCTATTTAAAATGAGTACGACTAACGACCTCGACGATCAGCTGGCGGCAGAGGTTGAAAGCTTTGCTGAAATGAGCAGCAGCAATGATTTCGCAGAAGGCGTGTCGGCCTTTTTGGAGAAGCGTAAACCAAGTTTTACAGGAAGAAAAAAATGAGAGAAGCCGTTATCGTTTCAACTGCCCGCACACCCATCGGCAAAGCCTTTCGGGGAGCGTTCAATAACACCAAATCTCCGAGCTTGATGGGCCACGCCATCCAACATGCCGTAAATCGGGCCGGTATCGACGGCGAAGAAATTGATGACGTCGTCATTGGTACTGTACTTGGTGGTGGAACAGCGGGCCTCAATGTTGCGCGATTATCGGCTTTGGCCTCCGGTTTACCTGCTTCCGTATCCGGACAGACCATTGACCGGCAATGCGCCTCCGGACTGGCAGCCATCGCAACGGCTGCCAAACAGCTCATCGTCGATAATATGGAATGTGTTGTCGCTGGTGGACAGGAAAACATTTCTGCCGGCCAAATGAAATATTTCGAATGGATGGAAGCGGAAAAAGACGCCAACGTTATCGCTGCCATGGACACTGCTTATATGCCGATGCTGGAAACGGCAGAGTACGTGATCAAAAAATACAATATCAGCCGCGAGGATCAGGACGCCTATGCCCTGCAATCGCAGCAGCGAACAGCTGCCGGACAGGAAAGCGGTAAGTTCGATGACGAGATTGTACCTTTGGAATCGGTTCAAATGGTCAAGGACCGGGAAACCGGGGAAATCAGCGAAAATACCGTGACCCTTGAGAAGGACGAAGGCAATCGCCCGACGACCACCGCTGAAAGTTTGGAAAGTCTTGACCCGGTGATCGAAGGCGGCGCCGTCACTGCCGGCAACGCCAGTCAATTATCTGACGGGGCATCAGCCTGCGTCATCATGGACCGCAAAACCGCCGAGCAAAGGGGATTGGCGCCCCTGGGCGTCTATCGCGGCATGGCGGTTGCCGGCGTCGCGCCTGAGGAAATGGGCATCGGCCCGGTTTTTGCCGTGCCTAAATTGCTCGCTCAGCATGGCCTGAAGGTCAGCGACATCGGCCTTTGGGAGCTCAATGAAGCATTCGCCTGTCAGGCTGTCTACTGCCGAGATACGCTTGGCATTGATCCGGATATTTATAAT
>JABIIH010000080.1 GCA_018649245.1 Rhodospirillaceae bacterium
GTCACCATCGATAAACGCCAAGCCGTGCTAAATGTTATTTGTGGGGGATGAATAAATGAATGATTTAGTTCAGAAATTGACGCCCAGTGAAACCGCTCTGATCGTCATTGATATGCAAAATGATTTCTGTGCTGATGGTGGGTATCTGCACAACCGTTTTGGCCGCGACATGAGTAGCAATTTGGTTTTGGCTAAACGTATTATGGAAACCGTTGAAATTGCCCGCCGCGCTGGCGTTATGATTGTCTGGATCAAAGCGAACTATGAGCCGCGTTATTTGGGGGCGGCGATGAAGGCCAAAGCGGATCCCGATAATATTTGTTGTGAAGGCGGCACTTGGGGCTGGGACTTTTATCAGGTAACGCCTCTGGAGGGCGAACCGGTGATCGAGAAGCACTGCTACAATGGATTTTATGAAACCGATTTGGATAAAACGTTGAAGTCCCAGAATATTAAAAATCTAGTTATGACCGGCGTTGCGACAAATGTTTGTGTCGAATCGACTTTGCGCGAGGCCTATTTCAATGGCTATTTCGTCACCATGCCGGAAGATCTATGTGCTGCCGGCACGCCGGAATTTCATCAAGCCACGGTCGACAATGTACGGGCCTATTTTGGTGATGCACCCAAGGCTGCAGAGGTCGATGAAATTTGGGCGTCTTAATCCTCCAGCTTATATAATTTCACAACATTGTGGCGCAGAAGTTTTGCGAGAGCCTCTGGTTTGAAGTTGAGCTCAGAAATATCATCAAGGGCGCGCTTAAAATCAATCACCGGAAAGTCGGTGCCAAAAATAACTTTGTCTTGGCCATAGGAGTTAATATAGCGAACAAATGACTCGGGCCAATATTTGGGCGCATGAGCGTCGCAACCGATATAGACATTCGGGTGCTTCCAAGCCATCGCGATCATTTCATCATGCCATGGAATTCCGATATGAATACCAATCAGTTTAAGTTCTGGAAAATCACACGCAACGGTATCCAATGTGATCGGCTGGCCGACGCTGCGCATCGGGCTGGTTGGTGAATAAACCAGGGATTGGCCAACCTGCATTTGGATCGGCACATCAAGCTCAACGCATTTGGCGTAGAACGGATAATATTTTGCGTGATCGGGCGCCAGCTCAAACCAATGGGGATAGAGATGCGCGCCAATAAATCCCAACTCAGTGACGGCGTGTTCCAAATCCCGGACGCCGTTCATCCCTTCAAACGGATCGATGCCGGCCAAACCATAAAAGCGATCCGGGTGTTCTTTAACCGCATCTGCAACAACCTGATAGGGCATGTGATAAGAAGCGGGGAGACCAAGCCGGCCGATCTTTGGCGCGATCAAAAAAGCTTTTTCAATGCCTGCCTCATCCATGCGCCGCAGCATTTCGTCATGAGAGATGCCAGTAAAAGTATCTTCATCGACACCAATTTTATCGAGATAAAATTCACGCCGGTCATCCGGCCGATAGCTCAAGGCTTCTTCGGCTTGAATATTAACCACGGCATCGATGGCTTTGACGGGAAAAGGCGCGCCGGACATAAGTTTGATCAGCCTTGCAAGTTGATGAATTCAAACCCTATCCTGCCATTCCTGGCAACTTCCGGCAAGAAGTCCCGTCACTCAAATGACTTGGAATATTTAAAAATTGATTGAAGATAAAAACATAGCGCAGGCGTTGGAAGAAAATGCAGCACGCCGGGGGTCTCATCCTGCAATCATCGAAGGTTCTCGAACGATTACCTACCAGGAGCTTGATCCACTGGTGCGTTGTATTGCCGGGCATCTCTCGGATCAAAGGATAGGTGAAGGCTCGATTGTTGGTGTTTGCCTGCCGGATTGCGCTGATCATCTAATGATCAACTATGCGGTGGCGCGACTAGGTGCTGTCATATTGCCGATGGATTGGCGCTGGACCGAGCCTGAAAAGCGCCGCATTGCCGAATTTTTTAAAGTCGCGCTGATTGTCGGCTTGGCGGAGGCAGAGCTTTCCGAATTTCCATATATCAGTGTCGATGAGGCGTGGCATAAAGCTGTCACGAACCGCGCCCCAGATATGGATTGTGCCAGTGGCGGATACCGACCTGTGGTGTTGTCGTTGTCATCCGGCACGACTGGGCGGCCAAAAGGTCCGATGCTCACTCATGCCCAGTTCATAGCCCGGTTCGTCATGCAATGGCAGACGCTCGGCTTTAACCAGCATGATCGCTATCTCAGCGCGACGCCGATTTATTTTGGTGGCGGGCGTAGTTTTACCATGGGCTGTCTATATACCGGTTCTACCGTCATCATGTTTCCGCCGCCTTATGAGCCTGAAGATTTAGTCAAAGCTGTCCGTGATCATCAAGCGACAACGCTATTGTTGGTGCCGACATTGCTGCGTAAATTACTGGAATTGCCGGAGGAGAAGGAACCGCTGTTGGGCGGGCTCAA
>JABIIH010000223.1 GCA_018649245.1 Rhodospirillaceae bacterium
CATTGATGATGTTCATCATTGGCACCGGCAGCAGTTTTGCCTGCGTGCCACCGATATAACGATAGAGCGGTAAGGCGGCTTCATCGGCTGCCGCTTTGGCAATTGCCAGGCTGACACCAAGTATCGCATTTGCACCGAGCCGGGATTTGTTTTCGCTGCCGTCGAGCTCGATCAGGGTCTGGTCGATATGCACTTGATCATCAGCTTCCATACCAACCAGGGTTTCAAATATCTCGGTATTGACGTTTTCACAGGCCTGCAAAACACCTTTGCCACCGAAACGCGCTTTGTCATCATCTCGCAATTCAACCGCTTCATGAACACCGGTCGAAGCACCAGATGGCACCCCGGCCCGGCCCATTGCACCGCTTTCTAAAATAACGTCGACTTCAACCGTAGGGTTACCCCGAGAATCCATAATTTCACGGCCATGAATATCAACAATCGCAGTCATTCTATATTTTCCTTCTAGGAATTTTAGTTATATTTAACTGATACTTACTGGATGTTGCTTAGAAACTGCATCAATTTCTAACAGCATCTCAATCACGCCGGCTAACTTATTCAAATATATCATATTTGGGCCATCACTGGGGGCAGAATCCGGGTCCTGGTGGGTTTCCATAAATACCCCGGCGATTCCGACCGCAACAGCGGCCCTGGCCAGTATCGGTGCCATCTCACGATCTCCACCGGAAGTAGTGCCCTGCCCACCCGGCTGCTGCACCGAATGGGTCGCATCATAAATGATCGGATAGCCTGTCTGGGCCATGATCGGCAGCGAGCGCATATCCGAAACCAGTGTGTTGTAACCGAAGCTGGCTCCGCGTTCGCAAAGCATGATGTTGGTGTTGCCAGTGCTCTCAACTTTCTTGACCACGTTCGCCATATCCCAAGGAGCTAGGAATTGTCCCTTCTTAATATTAAGCGCCTTGCCGGTGTTACCAGCAGCAATCAGCAGATCAGTTTGACGGCAGAGGAACGCTGGTATTTGCAAGACATCAACAACTTCACCGACAGCAGCGCAATCTTCGGCACTGTGGACATCAGTGACAACGGGCAGGCCCGTGGTTTCTCGAACTTCGGCAAATATCGGCAAAGCCTCGTCCCGGCCAATGCCGCGATCACTCGAAACGCTGGTCCGATTGGCTTTGTCGTAAGACGACTTATAGATCATGCCGATATCAAATTTTTCGGCTATTTCTTTGAGGGCAGCGGCCATTTCCAGCGCATGATCACGGCTTTCCATGGCGCAAGGTCCGGCAAGTATCGTTATTTTCCGGTCATTACCGACCGTATAAGGTCCGATTTTTACGTGGTTAATGGTCATTTTATATCTACACCAATCTCGATTGCTCAACCGCAGCACGGATGAAGTCCGTAAATAACGGATGCGGTTCGAACGGCCGGGATTTTAGCTCGGGGTGAAACTGCACGCCAATAAACCACGAATGCTCGGGAATTTCGACTATTTCCGGTAAAATTCCATCTGGTGACTTGCCGGAGAAGATCATGCCCTGATCAGCGAGCTGAGCCTCATAGGCCATATTGACTTCATAACGATGACGATGGCGCTCACTAATATCAGTTTGCGCGTAGATTTGTTTGACCCGGCTATTATCGCCAAGCGTACACGGGTAAGCACCAAGGCGCATGGTGCCGCCCTTATCGCTCTCTTCATCTCGTTGCTCGACAATACCGTCTTTCTGCCATTCAGTCATGAGACCAACAACTGCCTCGTCACAGGGACCGAACTCAGTCGTGCCGGCTTTATCTAGCCCGGCAAGATTGCGCGCCGCTTCAACCACCGCCATCTGCATGCCAAAACATATACCGAAATAAGGCACATCACGCTCGCGGGCGAATTTAGCCGCTTGAATTTTCCCTTCGGCTCCTCGCTCACCAAAGCCGCCGGGCACGAGAATACCGTGACAATTTTCTAATTGGTGCAGAGTATCTGCATCGTCGGTCTCAAAAATCTCAGATTCCAGCCACTTCAGGTTCACTTTGACATTGTTGGCGATGCCGCCGTGAGCAAGCGCTTCAGCCAATGATTTATAGGCATCCAATAGCCCGGTATATTTACCAACTACGGCAATGGTGACGTCACCTTCGGGCGCCGTGGCGCGCTGCACCACTTCTTGCCAGGCTTCAAGCTTGGGTTCTTTTGAATCGATGCCGAAATGGCGGCAAACCTCATCATCAAGACCCTGCTCGTGATAGCTGATTGGCACCTGATAGATTGATTTCACATCCAAGGCCGGCACCACGGCCTCTTCCCGCACATTACAAAACGAGGCGACTTTGCGGCGTTCAGCTTCCGGAATTTCCCGGTCCGCCCGGCAGAGCAGCAAATCCGCCTGAATGCCGACATTCAGCAATTCTTTGACCGAGTGCTGGGTCGGTTTGGTTTTAAGCTCACCTGCCGCCGCGATATAGGGCAGCAGAGTCAAATGGATATACATGGTGTTTTCGTGGCCCAGCTCATTGCCGAGTTGCCGGATCGCTTCCAGGAACGGCAGGCCTTCGATATCGCCAACCGTGCCGCCAATCTCGACCAAGATAAAATCTTCATCATCAAGATCGGAAATGGTGAAGTTCTTAATTGCGTCGGTAATATGCGGGATGACCTGAATGGTGGCGCCAAGATATTCACCACGCCGCTCCTTGGCGATGACATCTGAGTAAATCCGCCCGGTCGTGACATTGTCGCTTTGTTTGGCATCAACGCAGGTAAAGCGCTCGTAGTGACCAAGATCGAGATCGGTCTCGGCCCCATCATCAGTGACAAAGACTTCGCCATGTTGATACGGGCTCATGGTGCCGGGATCGACATTGATATAGGGATCTAATTTACGGATACGAACCTTAAAGCCGCGGGCTTGAAGGAGTGAAGCGAGGGCCGCCGAAGCCAAGCCTTTTCCTAAAGAGGAAACCACGCCGCCAGTGATAAAGATAAAACGCGTCATGGACCGATACTCTATATTATCAACTCAAGAGGTAAAACAAAAGAGGCGGCACTGCTGCCGCCTCTTGGTAAACTGTTGTATTTAAAGTGTTTTTTATCACTTACTCGGCGCGCTCGGAACGCTTGGCACAGAAGGCGTCGCCGGAGTTTGAGTTTGATTCGCGGGTTTGACCGGCTGATCCAGTATTGAGCCCTTTTCACGGCCCTGATCGGCCAATATGGCGAGGGTCATCGAGGTCACAAAAAAGGCGGTTGCCAGGACACCGGTTGAGCGCGTCAGCAAATTTGCCGTCGCCCGGCCAGTCATAAAACCACCCATGCCGCCGCCTGCGGATGAGCCACCGCCCATGCCGCCAAGCCCGCCTTCGCTCTGTTGGATCAACACCAACAAAATCATGGCAATCGCCAACAACAAGTGAATAACGATAATTACCGTTTCCATTACTTTATTCCGTTTCCGCTAATTATTGCTCTCATATAGGCTTAAAAGCCAGCGAGGCAATCTTTATCTCTCAAATTTAGGCGCCTTGTATACGTTCTGGCGGGTTTTGGCAAATGAGATTTACACTAATTAAGGACAACTTTCTGCAATCTGCCAAAAATCATCATGAGACAGACTAGCGCCGCCAACCAATGCGCCATCGACATCGGCGAGCCCCATCAGTTCAACGGCATTGCTAGGTTTAACCGAGCCGCCATAGAGCAATCTGATTTTATCCGCCTCATCTGCACCAAGAATTTCAGTTACTTTAGTTCGCATCATGGCATGGACTTCCTGGACCTCGTCACTGGTCGGCGTGCGGCCGGTACCAATCGCCCAAACCGGCTCATAGGCGACGACGGTATTTTCGGAGGTTGAAGCAGGTGGAACGGAGCCGGCAATTTGCGCTGCCACCACGTCTATCGTAATACCCTTGTCTCGTTCAGCTTCGGTTTCACCGACGCAGACAATGGCAATCAGGCCGGCAGCCTGCGCCGCTTCGGCTTTGGCGCGTACCACATCATCCATTTCACCGTGATCGGCGCGGCGTTCCGAATGACCAACTATGGCATAGCTACAACCTAAATCTTGCAACATCTGGGCGCTGATATCACCCGTATGTGCGCCGCTTTCCGCCATATGGCAATCTTGCCCGCCGACTGCGAGATTGCTCTCATAAGCAACATCGACAACGGCATCGATCATGGTTGCCGGCGGACAAACCAGCATATCGAAGCTGGTTGGAGCCGCATTATTCATCTTAGTTGCGAGTTCACCGGCCAGCGGCATAGCGATTTCGCGGAGGCCGTTCATTTTCCAATTACCTGCAATCAGGGGGCGTCGTTGAGTGCTCATTTTCATTTCCTGTAAATAGCCGTCTATTTGCGTTTATTTAACATGGCAGTTTGGTCCTGGCTACCGCTTCGGCCTGGCTACCGCTCCGGTTGCCATATAATCTCGTAATGAATAGTGAACGGGCTAAACAACTTGGCGACGCCTGATTCCACGATGTTCTTTTGCGCCATCTCGCCATCCGCAACTTCTAAGGTAACCGTCGTACCAAAATGTTTGTCATCGGCAACTGAAATGCCAATTTCAACGCCTTCCTCTGCCATCAAGGGCGCTAGTAACTCCGTAAAAACCCGTTTGGTAGCATCATGCCGTAAAGTTAATTTCGAGATTTTACCAACACCCGTTAGCGGTATGCTGTCGATGATATATATATTAACCGGGTTGGCAGCGCGTTCGAGTATATTCTTGCGGCAAAAAGTTGCTAAATCTGCATCGGTTACCTTCGCTTCGGGG
>JABIIH010000196.1 GCA_018649245.1 Rhodospirillaceae bacterium
CGGTATTGCTAAAAAAGACGCGGCCTTCATCCTGGTCAGACATCGGCTTTAGCTTTGGACAAATTTTCGTTCGGGCTTAGGATCATCATCATTTGGAATGGCGTAAAGCTCATTACCCATGCGCGATTCGCCGCCTGCTGCGGCCAGTTTAGCTTCGAACTCTTTCCGAATATGCGGGTCTTCCTGCCAATAGGGAATCGACGTGCCACCTTCATTGAGGTCCATAGCGGTGTAATCGATTTGCTTATCACCCGGTGTCATGCCTTCGAGGCTGGGATGGTTAGGGCCGAACCAGGCGGTCAGGCGGAACGGCTCTTTTGAAATATTAAAATGCTGATGATACCAGCGCGCACCGCCGGGTGCCGCTGTCACCATACCAACCGGTTCATAATCCAGCCGTCGCACCTGATCGCCATTGCCGTCCTGCCACGGATTGGGGCCAAGGTGTTCGGGCCAGGTATGGGTGTAGCCCTTACCCTTGACGCAGATTAAAATCGCCGCCGAAGTGTGCGCATGGGCCTTGGAATATTTACCGGTCTCATGCTGCCCAATCCAGAGATAAAAATTATTGTTGGTCATGAAGGGCTCAACCCGCCGGTAGCCGGGCGAACGGCGGTTATCGAGCGGCAGCTCGCAATTAAAAATATCCGG
The DNA here is from genome assembly GCA_018649245.1 of Rhodospirillaceae bacterium. GTDB lineage: Bacteria > Pseudomonadota > Alphaproteobacteria > Rhodospirillales > UBA2165 > TMED23. The sequence goes on from JABIIH010000196.1 coordinate 652, forward strand.
CACCATATTGGTGCGCCGCATGGCCAGCCCCCGAATGGGATCGGGCTCGATATCATCATTGGGCTGGTAAAAATCCTCATCACCGGCAAAGCGGTCAGTAAATTTATACGGGCAGTTGAAAATCATATCGACATTATTAAGCAAATTCATAACATTTGGCGCGGTGGTGCCGGCAAGCAACAATGCCGGGCTTGAGGTTGCGTTCACAATCCGATGGAAGGCGTTTACCGGGATCGAAAAGAGCGAGCCCGCCTGCCATTCAAAAATGTGCTTTTTGCCGCCGTCCTCAAGCCATACTTCGGTGGTGCCGCGACCCTCGACGACCAGAAATATTTCTTCATAAATATGTTGTTCTACATTGAGTGCACCCGCCGCTGGTACTTCAACAACGTAGGCGCCCCACTTACCTTCGGTGCCATAAAGCTGGATGAAATGGCCGCGTCCGCCCATGCGTTGCCAATCGTAAAGTGGGAGATTTTGTACTTTCTCAATACCCAAGCCGCGAAAAGTCGGGATGCCTTCGGCTTCCATAAACCGGTCATAGGTCAGTTGAGGATAGTCAAACTCACCGTAGCCGGCACGTTGCTCGCCGGAGGGTTCATGCCAATGGACCATTCCCTCTAATTCATGTGGCACACTATTTCTCCAATTCTTTGGCAGGCAAGCCAGCTAAATATGTCAGCGCCTGCTCGCTGGCAATAACGTCGGCATATTTGGTATTGAGATCAAGCAGGGTCATGGCATGAGAGGACTGCAGGCGATCAAAGCAGGCATCTTCAACCACGGCTACCCGGTAATTGCGGCTAAAAGCGTCCGTTACCGTCGCCCGCACGCAGCCGGATGTCGTCGTGCCACAAACAATCAAGCTATCAATACCAAACATCGTCAAATGACTATCCATGGGAGCCTCAAAAAAGGCGCTGGGTTTTTGTTTCCTGACTATAATATCATCTTCAAGCGGTGCGATTTCATCGACAATATCGGTACCGAGCCGTGAGTTGGAGCGTTCGCTTTTGGCGGCAGACTCGCGTTCATCTGTCCAGGATTTTTTCCAATCAGACGTTCCCCGCCGCCAATGCCCACTGCGCTCAAAACCGGTGGTATAAATTACCGGCACATTTTTTAGCCGGGCCGCCGAGATAATGGCATTGATAATTGGCACGGCTTGCCAGGCGACTTCGCCGCAGGATCTTTTCCATTGTTTGATAGACTCTAAAACAGGCAATGCCGCTTCACCGCAAAAAGCATAATTGACATCAATAACGATTACAGCTGGTCGAGCGCCAAGCCCCATTTGGACTCCTTGGCCACAAGCCTCCAACACGTCGCGATCTTGATCAGTTAAAAAATTATTCCAGCTTTGCTTGCTCATTAAATTGGCTCACTCAGCAAATATTATACCCTGATAAACATCGTAATTCATCAGCAACTCAAATACGATCCAAGTAAATGCCGTGGCAATGACAGCCGCTATGGCTCCAGTTTTCACCGGTTTTTTCCCTTGCAGGGTGACGAAAAGAAAAACATAGAACGGGATGACCAGAACAAAGCCAAAGAAGTAGACACAGGTGACAAAGGCAATGGGCCAAGCCATGGCGACAAGCACTTTGGGTAAGGGCTGGGAGCTAAGATCAAAGCTGCCCTCGCCAACAATCGTGCCGGTAAAAAAAGCTTTGACGCCATCACCAATTTTGGTGCCGGATGAAGCGATGACATCCAGCACACAGAGCACAACCAAACTCCAGCCAACCAGCACTGGCACCTGCTGAGCACTCTCGTCGTAGCTATAAGACCAAGTGAGAAATATGATGCCAAAAACTAAAATAAATAGCGGTGGGGCGAGACGAAACATTGAACCACTCATTGTTCTGCCCTCTTTGAGCTACGGTTTTTTAAGGCGAGGCGAATAGCCGGGGAGAAAATAATGGCAACCGTTGCGATCATCAAGGTTAGGGAAATGGGCCGTGCGTAGAAGATGGCAAAATCGCCATCGCCAATCAAAATCGATTGATGATAGCTGCGCTCAGCCAGATCACCTAATACCAAAGCAATGACAGCCGTAATTCTGGGATAATCATAGCGGATCATTAGAAAGCCGATAATGCCAAAGACCACTGCCTCAATCACGTCGCCAAAACTATTATGGAGCGCATAGACACCGACTAGGGCAACAGAGACCACGGTTGGCGCCAGAATATGGACATCGACCAGAGTGATCAATGACAACCAGCGCGCCAGCATGAGGCCGATCACCGAAGCGAGGATCGCCGCCGAAGCGACGGCGATAATCAGGCTAAAGACCACGCCTTCATGCTCAATCAGCATCATCGGACCAGGTTCCAAGCCGTGCAAGATCAAGACACCGAGAAAAATAGCCATCTCGGCGCTGCCCGGAATGCCAAACGCCAGCGTCGGAATTAAGGCGCCGCCATCTTTGGCGTTGTTAGCTGATTCTGGTGCAATGACGCCCTGAATGTTTCCTTTCCCGAAACTTTCGGGGTCTTTTGAGGCCTGCACGGTAGAGGCATATGACAGAAACGAGGCGACCGTACCACCTACACCTGGAATAGCCCCGATAAAGGCGCCGATAGCCGAGCCCCGTAGTAATATTGGGTAGTTTTTAATGACCGCAATCATGCCGTCTGATACGCGGGAGATTTTGAGGTCGGTGCCATCACCGGAAGCCACCGTGCCACCCTTGATGGTCAAATTAATCATCTCGGCAATGGCAAAAATACCGGTGAGAGTTGGCACAAGCCGAATAC
>JABIIH010000079.1 GCA_018649245.1 Rhodospirillaceae bacterium
ATAAGCCTATAATAGACATTGATCTCAAACGGCACCAACAAAGTTTCGATAATTAGCGTTGACGGGGCTTGATTACACTTCTAGTTTCCGCTCTCCCATAAGGATCGAAGATGAAACATGCCTGAAGCGATAGAACTCTCTGCTGAAATGAAAGAACTGGCCGGCGATGCCAAAGCCTGGCCATTTCAGGAAGCCCGCGCACTACTTAAACGGCTCAAGAATAAATGCCCCGAAAAAGGCTATGTCTTATTCGAAACCGGTTATGGCCCATCGGGCTTGCCGCATATCGGCACCTTTGGCGAGGTGGCGCGGACCACCATGGTGCGCCAAGCTTTTTCGATCCTCAGTGATATGCCCACCAAGCTCATTGCTTTTTCCGACGATATGGATGGTTTCCGCAAAGTGCCGGACAATATCCCGGAAAAAGAAATGCTGGAGCAGTACCTCGGCAAACCCTTGACCCAGGTGCCGGACCCGTTCGGTACTCATAACAGTTTCGGCGAGCACAACAATGCGCGGCTGCAGGTGTTCTTGGACGAGTTCGGCTTTGATTATGAATTTAAGTCGGCGACCGATACCTACACATCCGGCGAGTTTGATGAGACGCTGCTGAAAATTCTCGAAAATTATGAAAAAGTCACCAATGTCATTCTGCCGACTCTCGGTGAGGAACGCCGGGAGACCTATTCACCGTTCCTGCCGATCTGCCCAAAAACCGGCGTGGTCCTGCAAGTCCCGGTGACCGCTCATGATGCCGAGGCCGGTACCATAACCTACCAGGATGTTGACGGTACAGAGGTGACGACGCCGGTGACCGGTGGTGCCTGCAAGATGCAATGGAAGGTCGATTGGGCGATGCGTTGGGTGGCGCTCGGTGTTGATTACGAAATGTCGGGCAAGGATTTGATCGATTCGGTGAAGCTGTCTTCGGCGATCACCCGAATACTGGGTGAGACACCGCCCCAAAGCTTTACCTATGAATTGTTCTTGGATGATGAAGGCCACAAAATTTCGAAATCAATCGGTAATGGTATCTCGATGGAGGAATGGCTACGCTATGCGCCACCGGCCTCCCTCAGCCAGTTTATGTATCAAAAACCGACCCAGGCGAAGCGCTTGTTTTTTGATGTTATCCCAAAAAATGTCGATGAGTATCTCCAGCATGTCTCGAAATACCCGGAACAGGATGCCAAAACTCAATTGAGCAATCCGGCCTTTCATATTCATGGCGGCCCGCCGCCATCCGAAGATGCCCATATTTCGTATAATATTCTGCTTAATCTGGCGTCGGTCGTGAATACTGAAGACAAAGCCGTGTTGTGGCATTTTATTTCCCGCTATGTGCCCGAAGCGACGCCGGAAAATGCGCCGACTTTGGATAAGCTTACTGAATATGCAGTCAATTACTTCCAGGACTTCATCAAGCCAAACAAGCAATACCGTGCGCCTGATGAGATTGAACGGGCTGCCCTCGAGGATTTGCTCAAGACGCTCGGCACCTTGCCGGCAGGCTCAGAAGGCTCCGACATTCAGACCGAAGTTTACGAGGTCGGCAAACGCCACGACTTTGAAGACCTCAAAGCCTGGTTTAAATGCCTCTATGAGATTTTACTCGGCCAATCGACCGGCCCCCGCATGGGTTCTTTCATCGCGCTTTATGGTCTGGACGAAACCAAAGCTCTGATCCAGAAAGTCTTGGATGGCGAGAGTTTGGCTTAATTTTTCCGGAACAAGCGCCCATCAATGGCTAAAAGGCCGAGGGCGATGATCGACATGCCGATCAGATGTTTAAGCTCCAGGCTTTCGCCCAAGACAAAAACACCCAATATAATTGCGTTGACCGGCACCAGGAGCGTGACCAGTGAGACATTGGTTGCCCCCGCTGATTCCAAAAATTTGAAATAGAGATAATAAGTCAGCGCCGTGGACAGCAGGGCAATGCCGAATATGGCTGCCCAGACATCAAGTCCTGGCAGGGGGATGGTCCAGGGCTGATCAATGATCAGCACCAGCGGCAACATCATAACACTGGAGGAACAGAGCTGTCCGGTGGCGATGGCCATCGACGGCACGCCCCAGTCCTTGAAGCGGCGGGCGAACACCGCCGCGATACCGTAGGAGAATGTGGCACCCAAAATGGCAAATTGTCCCAATAGAGTGCCGTTTAGCTCCTCAAAGGCATCCAAGCCCATCATCACACCAACGCCGAGCAGACCAAGCGCGACACCAACGCCACGATTGAGCGTAAGCTTTTCATCGCTGGTCCAGAGATGCGCAATGATCACTGTCCAGATCGGCATGGTGGCATTTAAGATTGAGGCGAGACCACTAGATATTTGAGTTTGTCCCAAAGTGATGAGCGTGAACGGTATGGCGTTATTGGTCAGGCCGACAAAAATAAAAGCCAGTAAAATTGTTTTTGATTTTGGGAATTGAATTCTCAGAATTTTTGCCGCGAAAAGCAGCGCGATAGCAGCCAGCCCGACCCGCAGAAAAACCAGGGTAAAAGGTGGTAGACCGCGTAAGGCCACTTCGACAAAAAAGAATGATCCGCCCCACAAAAAGGAGCAGGCCAGCAAAAGCGACCAGTCTTGAAAATTCATGCGATGTTTCATGGCTCTGTTCATATCGGAAGAGTCTGATAAAAACACTCCGATTCTTGCTAACCTCTAAGGTTCCTGGTACCAGATTCGCAACAACCAGCCTCTAATTGCGACTCCGGTTCCTGGAACCTAAAATAAGGACATACTATCAATGACTTATAAAATTGAACAAATTGTTGAATGCGAGAATTATTTGGGAGAAAGTCCGGTCTGGGATGTCGAAAGTGGCATGTTTTATTGGGTTGATGGTACCGGGAGGCGCAAAGGCAAGGACAATATCTTTCGCCTCAACCCCAAATCGGGTGAAGTTGAAACCCGTTCGATCCCAGATCATGACATTGGTGCGCTGGCGCTTAGAAAAGACGGCGGTCTGGTGATGGCGGTCGATGATGGTTTTTATTTCTATGATTTTGACAGTGAAAAGCTCGATCTCATTCACAAAATCGAAGAAGACCAGCCGCGCACACGCCTCAATGACGGCAAGGTCGACCGGCGAGGCCGCTTTGTTGCCGGCGGTATGGACGATCAGGAAGAGCTGGATATTTGCGGGCTGTGGCGGCTCGATCCGGATTTATCGGTGAGCCAGATCGGTGGCGGCATCATCTGCACCAACGGGCCGAGCTGGTCGCCGGATGATAAAACTTTTTATGTCACCTGCACCTTTCAGGACATCATGTGGGCCTATGACTACGACATCGAGACCGGCGCGCTATCCAATCAACGGGAGTTTGTCTCGACCAAGGACATCCCCGGTGTCTGTGACGGCTCGACGGTCGATGCAGAAGGCTGCGTCTGGACGGCTGAGTTGAGGACGGGCGAGATTGTCCGCCGCACGCCAGCTGGAGAAGAAGAGCGCCGCCTCGGCATGCCGGTTAAAAATGTCACTTCGGTGATGTTTGGCGGCGATAATCTGGATGAGATATATGTCACCTCAATGGCGCGGATTGATCACCCGGGGGCGGCGCATCACGATACTTTTGAGGTTGAGAACAAGCCGCAATTTGGCGCTGGTTCGCTGTTTAAAGTGACCGGCCTCGGTATCCTAGGTGTACCCGAACCAAGGTTCGGCGGGTAGTTTAACTCCGCTCAACAAAGTCGAAATAGAGTTCACGGGCTTTTTGAAAGAGCGGTCCCGGTTGGAGGTCGCGACCATCCAGCCCAATGCAGGGCAGCAGTTTGGAATAATTACCGGTGCTGAAGAGCTCGTCAGCGTCGGCCAATTCTTCGTAAGTAATCGTGCGGTCCTGCACCTCAATATCGTTATCCCGCAGCAATAGAATGACCCGCTGGCGGGTGACGCCATTTAGAAAGGTGCCGTTGGTGACCGGGGTATGCACGATGCCATCCTTGGCAAAAAACAAATTGGTGTAGGAAAATTCAGCAACATTATCTTCGGGGTCGAGCACGACGCCGCAATCAAAGCCTTTCTGGCGTGCTTCGGAGACACCACGGGCAACATTGGGATAGAGGCAGGACGCTTTGGCATTGGTCGGCGCCATGTCCGCCATCGGCCGCCGGAAGGATATTTTGCAGGCTCGAAAGCCGGCCGGTTCGGGCAGGGGCGCCTCATAAATCGACAGTACGAATTTAGTGCTGTCAGGGTCAGGCGTGATGAAACCATCCTCGGCATAATACATCGGGCAGATATAAAGCTCGGCATCAGGCGGGAACATGGCGACGCCGTCTTTCGACAGCTGAATAATTTCTTCGGTGGTTTTGGTCGGAATCATACCCAGCTCAATCGCTGAATTATTGACCCGCTCGGAATGGAGATCAAGGTCAGGCAGGTGACCGCTCAGCGCCCGGGCACCATCAAAAACGATTGTGGAGAGCCACATCGCCTGACTGTTGGGTGCGAGCACCGGCGGTGAACCATCCTGCCAGGCATCATTCACGTAAGTTTTCGATACTTTTTGATCGTCGTTGGTGAGGTTTTTTGGCGGTGTCTTTGTCATCTCTATATCAATTATCTGTTGCTTAATAATGGGGCAGCGTATCAGCGCCTGTTGGCAAAAAAATCTTTTAACAAATCGCTGCAACGGCTTTCTGCGATGCCACTATAAATTTCCGGCGCGTGATGGCAAGTGGGTTGGCTATAAATTTTCGGGCCGTGTTCGACACCACCACCTTTGGAATCAAAGGCGCCGAAATAAAGCCGCCGCACCCGCGCAAATGAAATGGCGGTGGCGCACATCGAGCAGGGCTCCAAGGTGACATAAAGATCGCAGTTTTCCAGGCGTGGTGAGCCACTTGCCTTGGTCGCTGCCTGGATTACCAGCATTTCGGCATGGGCCGTCGGGTCGCTCAGCTTTTCGGTCTGGTTGCCGGCTTTAGCCAGCACCTCACCTGCTTGATTAACCAGCACAGCGCCGACCGGCACTTCGCCGCGCGCAGCTGCCTGCTCAGCTTCGCTGAGGGCCAGTTCCATAAAACTTTTTGCGTCATCTGTCATGGCGGCAGGGTGGCGAAGCCGGCCAATAAAATCAAGTGGCTTATCAGGAATGATTGCGCCGGAGTCCCCAGCAACCTAAAATGCACCGATGAACTTAGATACGCAAAAACCTAATGGACCCTTGATCGGTATTACGCTCGATTCCGAGGAGGCGTCCGAGACGGGCTATTCGAAATTTCCCTATTATGCACTGCGGGAAAATTATGCCAGCGTCGTCGTTAAGGCCGGCGGTGTGCCGGTTATATTGCCGCATGAGCCTAGCCTGATCGGCAGTTATCTCGAAATCATGGATGGGCTGATTATCACCGGCGGAAATTTCGATGTTGATCCGGCAAGCTATGGCGCGCAGACGACCCACGACACGGTGACGCTCAAAACCGAACGCACGCAGTTCGAAACCGATATCACCCGAGGGGCTTTGGAACTCGATATGCCGATCTTAGGTATTTGCGGTGGCCAGCAGCTTTTGAACGTTGTCTTGGGCGGCACGCTGATCCAGCATATTCCGGATGAGATCGCCGAACCATTAGCCCATGAGCAGCCCAACCCACGCGATGAGCCGGGCCATGTGGTCACGATTTCCTGCGATACTCTGCTTTTTGACATCGTCGGCACCGAACAAATGAATGTAAACTCGGCCCATCATCAGGCAGTTAAGGCGGTGTCGGGATCGGCAATTGTCAACGCCCAAACTTCAGACGGGGTGATTGAAGGTATCGAAGCGCCGCGTCAGAAATTTTGCCTCGGCGTGCAGTGGCATCCTGAATTTGAAATTGATCCCGGCGATGGCCGGATATTTGCGGCCTTTATCGATGCCACGCGCTAAAGCAAAACCCGAAGCATTAGATAAGCCGGAGCGCATCGCCAAGGTGATGGCTCGGGCCGGTCTCTGTTCAAGACGCGAAGCCGAACGCTGGATCGAAGCCGGTCGCGTTAAACTTGACGGCAAAGTATTGGAAAGCCCGGCTGTCACCGTAACGGCGGCCAGCAAGATCATTGTCGATGGTGAGCCGTTACCGCTTAAAGACGAGCAAAAAGTCTGGCGCTACCACAAGCCGGCTGGCTTGCTCACCACTCACAACGACCCGGAAGGTCGGCCAAACTTATTTGACAGCCTGCCGGAAGATATGCCCCGGGTAATCTCGGTGGGCCGGCTGGATTTGGGCTCGGAAGGCTTGCTCTTGCTGACCAATGACGGCGAACTGGCGCGGCAATTAGAACTGCCGGCAAGCGGCTGGCTGCGGCGCTACCGGGTGCGCGTGCATGGCCGGGTCGATGAGAAAGTATTGGATGAGCTCATCAATGGTGTGACGGTTGACGGGGTGCGCTATAAATCCATCCAGGCGACGCTGGATCGCCAGCAAGGGGCCAATGCCTGGCTAACGGTATCTCTAATTGAAGGCAAGAACCGGGAAATTCGGCGCGTCATGGAGCATCTAGGCTGGACCGTCAGCCGCTTGATCCGCACCGCTTATGGCCCGTTCCAGCTCGGCAAATTGGCCAAGGGTGAAGTCGAGGAAGTACGAGGCAAAGTCTTGAAAGATCAACTAAGCGGGCGTGATCGTTCCGGCTTTGCTGAGAAATCCAAGAAAGCCGAACGCCGACCCGCCGATAAACGTACCGAGCGGTCCAAAGCAGGGCGGCCAAAAAAGAACGCACGAAAAGGCGCTAAAATTGATCCGATAAATCAGCCCAAAAAAGAAAATGCGCATCGTCGGCGGCAAAAATAGAGGGCGGGCCCTTAAGGCACCGAAAGGGCAGGCGACGCGGCCCACCTCTGACCGCACCCGGGAATCGGTTTTTAATATTTTAACCTCACGTTTGGGCGGTGGCTTCCAAGATTTATCCGTCGTTGATTTGTTCGCTGGGACCGGTGCCCTCGGCTTGGAAGCTTTGTCGCGGGGAGCCCGGCAAGCCCTGCTGGTCGACAATGATCGTGCCGCGATAAAAATCATCGAGGAAAATGTGCGTGAACTCGGTGAGGCGGATAATGTTACGATATTAAAGCGGGAGGCGACAAATTTAGGACCTCTGCCGGCACAGTCAATTCCGGCTGGTCTGGTTTTTCTTGATCCGCCGTATAATCAAAGTCTGGTTGAGCCCGCTTTGATCTCGTTGCAGGACAACAATTGGCTTGCTGAGGACGCCCTTTGTATTGTCGAAATGGATGCTAAAGAAACTATCGTTATACCAGATATTTTCACCATGGTTGACCAGCGTAAATACGGCAAAGCCGCTATTCACATCCTAAAATTTACCGGTTAGTTTCCTTCACATTTATGTTACCAAAATTTAATGAAAATAGTTGCGCTCACCCCTGGCGACGGAATCATAGCCTGCCTACGTTAGGTCTATATAAACGGACTTCTTAGGACAGAGTAAAATGAACGTTAAGAATATAGCTGCTGGTTTGGCGCTGAGTGCTGGTCTTATTGGCTTTGGCGCAAATATTGCCACGGCGGAAGGGCTTGCACCACTGCCAGAAGCTCAAAGCTGTGGCTCACAGATTCAATTTCCCCAGAATAAGGAAGAATTGACCCTCGCGGATGTCAAACGCGCAGTCGAAATTCAATTGCAGCGCATAGGTGCCGAAAATCGGGATGTTCAAGTCGAATTAAGCGATGAAGATATCATAACAGCTAACATTACCCATCGTGGACGTTTACTGCGCCAGATTAAAGTCGATGCAGCCAACGCTGCGATTATCGAGCGCCGGAATTATGGCCGGCCAGTAGGCTTTGATGCGCCGCTTGTTGGTGTTGCTGGGACCGCGAATGACGAGTTTATGCAGCGGGTGAAGTATACCCGCCAATTGCGCCGCCATATGCTGGGTGACGGTAAAACCTGGGGGGATTGGCTTGGTAATGGGGCTAAGGGTTTCTCTTGCCGGGATGACTACCGTTTCGGTGGACCTGAGATGAAAGAGCCCGGAACCTAAATAACGTAATTTAGCGGCGGCCAAACAGCTTTTCGATATCGGCAAGTTTGAGCTCAACATAAGTTGGCCGGCCATGATTGCATTGACCCGAATGAGGTGTCACTTCCATCTGCCGCAAAAGCGCGTTCATTTCATCCCCATTAAGATGACGGCCCGCCCGCACTGAGCCATGGCAGGCCATGGTGGCCGAGACATCGGCCAGGCGTTCTTTGAGGCTTAAGGCTTCGTCGTTCTCCGCCAGATCATCGGCAAGATCGTTGATCAGACCTTGAATGTTAATCTCGCCCAGCATCGCCGGTGTTTCACGCACTACAATGGCCCCCGGACCAAACGCTTCGATGACCAGCCCGAGCTCGGCCAGTTCTTCTGCGCGTAAGGTAATACGGTCAGCCGCCCCCTCATCCATTTCAATCACTTCCGGGATCAGCAGACCCTGGCGTTTAATGCCATCTTCAGCGAGGGCCTTTTTCATATCTTCATAGACCAGCCGCTCATGAGCGGCGTGTTGATCGACGATGACAATGCCACTATCGGTTTGAGCAACAATGTAGGTTTCATGCAATTGCGCCCGGGCGACTCCGAGGGGCCAGTCATCCGGGACTTCTTCGATCTGTTCAGCCGCCACCTCTTTGACCGACAAACTGCCATCGAGATTGTTCAGGGGCGTTTGAAATTCCCGGGCCGCTTCCTGCAGCCCCAAGGATGGCGCATAAGACCTATTCTGATTGGCTGAATAATTACCTTGATAATTTTGATGTGCTTCAGTCTCGGGCCGCATCGCCCCCAGCGCTTGGTTGCTGACGCTGGTTGAGGCGCGGTGACCGGCTTCGGCGAGCGCATGACGTAGCGCCGAGACGATCAGGCCGCGCACCAGCCCGGCATCCCGAAACCGTACTTCGGTCTTGGCTGGATGGACATTGACGTCGAGGCTCTCGCTCGGGATATCCAAAAACAATGCCAATAAGGGGTGGCGGTCATGAGAAATAAAATCGCGGTAAGCTCCTCTAACCGCACCGAATAAGAGTTTGTCTTTCACTGGGCGGCCATTAACGAACAAAAACTGCAACGCCGCATTGCCGCGGTTGAGGGTTGGCAGACCGATATGACCGCTGAGATGCAAGCCTTCGCGTTCGGCATCAATGGCAAGCGCATTGGCGGCAAACTCATTACCCATAATAGCATCGAGCCGGTCAAGCCTGGCACTTAGCATATCGCCTTGAGCTTGCGCCAGTTTCAACATGGTGCGGGAGCCATCGCCGACGCTGAAAGCAATCGCGGGATGCGCCATGGCGAGACGCTTGATTGCATCCAGGGCATGTGAATTCTCAGTCTTGGGTGTTTTAAGAAACTTCAACCGGGCCGGTGTAGCGTAAAATAAATCACGCACCTCAATTGATGTGCCTTGGCTGAGCGCCGCTGGAGAGGGTTCAGATTTCTCACCTCCCTCGATGGTAACAGTCCAGGCGCTATCGGCACCATTGACCCGGCTGGTGATACTCATACGGCTAACCG
>JABIIH010000144.1 GCA_018649245.1 Rhodospirillaceae bacterium
AATACCAAGGCCGGCATCAACAGATGCTCCCACCAGGTCTCACAGCGTAATCGCACCATCAAAGATACCAGTGCCAGTTTACCATCAAGTGCCTTGGCCATAAGTTCTGTGAGGTTCTCGGGATGATGAGCGATATCAGCATCGGTCAGCAGATAGTAGGTTGCGCTCGGAAATTGTGCAGTCGCGGCTGTAATGCCTTGCGCCACTGCCCACATTTTGCCGGTCCAGCCTTGCGGCGGGTCTGATCCGTCGAGCATGGTGACACGGTCCATTCCTTGAGCGGCAATTTTGGCTGCATTGGCGGTGTCATCGTCGCTATTGTCGTCGACCATGGTGATTGAAAAATCACCGGGGTAGTTCTGCGCTAATAAAGAGGTGATGGTGCGCCCGATGGTCATCTCTTCGTTGCGCGCCGGAATAATGGCAACAACGCTGGGCGGATTGGTGAGCGGAGTTGAAATGGCTGCGAGACATTGATCAGCCCGCCAAAACTGACCGCGGAAAAATACCAGCACAATCCAGATGGCGAGCGACAATCCAGCCAATATAAAAAGTATCATCGAAATAGCGCCTGGACTGCTCCGGTAATGAAACACGCCAAATACTGTGGTTTTGACAGCTCTAGGCGATTATTGAGCAGATCGTTGTGGCGCAGCTTTTCGCTCAGGCGATTGGCAATATTGATGATGATCTGAGATTCCATCGCCAGCCGGCGGCTTTTGAGCCCAGCCGGTAGTTTTGCCGCTTCAAGCATCAACTCATCAACGCCAGTCAATATTTCATCGAACACCTGCCGCAAAGATAAGTTCGTTTCCAGAGCATTCAGGTCTGCTAGTTTAGCACCATGCTTTTCTAGCATATCAAGCGGTAGATAGACGCGATCCAGAGTTTGATAGTCATCTTGGCAGTCTTGCAAATGATTGAGAATTTGTAGCGCTACACAGAGGGCATCCGAGGGGTCGTAGCCATTTTTTGAACCACCATGCAGATTGAGCAGGTAACGCCCCACGGGTGCGGCTGACAATTGGCAATAGTTGATCAACTCCTGCCAGTTTTGATAGCGCTGTTTGGTCGCATCCTGCTTAAACGCTGTAAGCAAATCCAGGCAATGCTGGGACGTGGTTTCGGTCTCGACTAGGCTTGCAGCCATGCGGCGCGCTTTTTCCGGAGCGGTATCGTTGTCGAGTTTACCCGAAATGGCTTCTTCATATTGGACGAGGCGGGCGATCTTGTCTTCAGCGCCCAATTCAGCTGAATCGGCGATGTCATCGGCGGCTCGGGCAAAGGGATAAAACGTTGCAATATGCGGACGCAGCCGTGCCGGCAGCAGCCAAGAGCCGACGGGAAAATTCTCGTAAGCAATGTCTTTGCCGGAGGAAATTTCCTCTGGCGAATTATTGGCGTCCATCATAATGGCGCGATGATTGCAGAAGAAAGCTGGCAAGTCCAATCTAGCTGGGATAAAAAGCGTCCTATGGTTCAAATTGAACGACATAAAAGCGTGGCGGTTAAAATCGGCGATATCGTCGTCGGTGGTGGTGCGCCCATCGTGGTGCAATCCATGACCAATACGGATACGGCGGATGCGACGGCGACCGTGGCGCAAGTAGTCGCTCTTGCCGAGGCCGGCTCCGAATTAGTCCGTATCACCGTCAACACCGAAGAAGCGGCTGCTGAGGTTGCCAATATTCGCACCCAATTGGATGAGATGGGCTGTCACGTGCCGCTCGTCGGTGATTTTCATTACAATGGTCACACCTTGCTGACTAAATATCCGGATTGCGCAGCAGCGCTGGCTAAATATCGCATTAACCCCGGCAATGTTGGTTTTAAGGACAAAAAAGATCAGCAATTTACAGTGATGATCGAGCAGGCAATCAAATATGACAAGCCGGTTCGCATCGGCGTCAATTGGGGTAGCCTGGATCAGGAATTGCTGGCCCGTTTCATGGATGATAACGCCAAGCTCGCCGAGCCCAAAGACGTTCAACTCGTGATGCATGATGCGCTGGTCGCCTCGGCCCTGGAAAGTGCGGCGCTCGCCGAAGAAATCGGTCTGCCACGCGATCACATAATATTGTCGTGCAAAGTAAGCGCGGTGCAGGATTTAATCGCCGTTTATCAAATGATGGCCAATA
>JABIIH010000161.1 GCA_018649245.1 Rhodospirillaceae bacterium
ACCGTCCGTAACTTCTGCTTCACTTTGGCGCAGAGCAAAAAGCGACATGATAATGCCCGGCGTGCAAAAGCCGCATTGGGTGCCGTCGGTCTTAACCATGGCGTCTTGCACCGGATCGAGCAGGTCGTCGCTCGCGGATAATCCCTCAACAGTAAAAACGTGTTTGCCGTCCAACTGCGGCACCATCAAGAGACACGCATTGACCGCTTTATAGTCCGGTTTGCCATCAACAGTTTCGGCCAGCACAATGGTGCAGGCGCCGCAATCACCTTCGGCGCAGCCTTCTTTGGTGCCGGTCAGTGACGCATTTTCACGCAGATAATCCAGCACAGTCATGGTCGGCGAGACTCCAGATACCTCGCGCATTTCGCCATTTAATGTGAACTGGAGTACCATTGAATCTCAAATCCCTGTTTATAATTGCGCACTTGTGGCGCTTAAGTAATTATTGCCTCTTTTAAAGAACGAGTCCCATCTAATCTTCTTCGACCGGCATGCCACGCCTGATCCAATCACCCAGACCTTGGCGTTCTTTTTTGGTCATTTTGGTTTTATTGGCGAGCGGCATAGCATTGGTCAGCACAGATTGTTTTAAAATTTTCGCGCTGTATTTTTTAATTTCGGCGATGGTTTCAAGCTTTACGCCGCCGGGCGCCTCTTCGATATCTTCATCGGTGGTCTTGGCGGCATGGCAGGAGACACAACGGGTCTGCACAATCGCCAGCACATCATTGGATTCAAGCTGGTCATCCTCAGCCACTTTAACGTCTTCGCGGTAGCTGATAAAAACGATAAGAACGGCCATAAACACTGCTGCCGACGGCCATTGCCATTTGAGCCGGCTGCCACTGCCACCGGCATTTTTCGCGTTGTAGTAATCGCGGATAATACCGCCGATAATGATCACCAAAGCCACCACCAGCCAGGAATGCTTGTTCGAGAAAACCATCGGGAAATGCGAGCTGATCATCATCAGCAACACCGGCAAGGTCAAATAATTGTTATGAGTAGAGCGCTGCTTGGCCTCATCACCCAAATAAGCGGCCGGTTCGCGCCCGGCGATCAAATCAGCGACAACAATTTTTTGGTTAGGAATGATGACAAAAAATACGTTGGCCACCATAATTGTGCCGACCATGGCACCGACATGGACAAATGCACCGCGTCCACTATAGACATGGGTAAAGCCGTAAGCTGCGAACAATATCAAAATGAAGACAATCGCCGAGAGCGCGACTACTTTTTTACCCAGCGGCGATTTACAAAGTTGATCGTAGATCACCCAACCGGCGATAAAGGCACCGACACTGATGCCGATGGCCTGCCATTGCGTAAGGTCCATGACTTCTCGGTCGATCAGGAAACTTTCCGCGCCCCAATAATAAATGATGATCATTAATGAAAAGCCGGATATCCAGGTAAAATATGCCTCCCATTTAAACCAATGCAGCTCCTCGGGCATAGTGTCCGGAGCAACCGTATATTTCTGCATAAAATAAAAGCCGCCACCATGGACGTTCCAGGAAGCGCCCTTGACCCCGCTTGGCAGCGTATCGCTGTTACGCAGACTCAAATCCAAAAAGATGAAATAAAAGGATGAGCCGATCCAGGCGATACCGGCAATCAGATGCAGCCATCGAAACATAAGTTCTAACCAGTCAGCATAGGCAATATCGATCATGAGGAAAGTTACCTTTTGTTTCGACTAAGAGCCGCGATAAGTGGAATAGGAATAGGGCGATACCAAAAGCGGCACATGATAATGATCTTCCGGTGAGGCAATACCAAATCTAATCGGCACAATATCTAAGAAGGCCGGTGATGGCAGATCAACGCCTTTGGCTTTAAAATAATCACCAACGTGAAACCGCAGTTCATAAACGCCAGCGGCAAAATCGCCATTTTTTAATATTGGATTGTCACAGCGGCCATCGCTATTGGTCGTGGCTTCAATTATCTGCTCATCATCAGAACCGGAAATTCGATACAATTCAATACGCACTCCGGCGGCCGGGCAGCCATGCGCAGAATCCAAGACATGCGTGGTTAAATAACCCATACTTTTATTTGCCTCCGATAAATTGTATCCAATTTATTATAATTATTGTTAA
>JABIIH010000077.1 GCA_018649245.1 Rhodospirillaceae bacterium
CCTTTTGAAGCGACAAAGCCGCAGTGACCGCTTCCTCTAGAAAGCGTCGAAAGAGGCTTCTGCAAAACGAGGCAGAAAAGACGGCTATGGAACTAAATACAAAAAACGAAAAAATCCCAATGACATAGAGACCCATCGAAAGAAAAATCAAGCCTAGAGAACTGAGAAGCAAGCCCATCAATATATGAGGCCAATCTCTTAGGTGGATCTGGATCTTTTTCTGCTCAAAATCAAAGGTAAGGTGACCATGGAATATTGGCAGGGTCGAAATTCTGTAATAGAAATAGTCACTGTGCCACTTGGTGCAAATAATTGGCGAAAACCGAATCACATCGCCTTCTACTTCGACCTTCCTAGCTCTCATCCTGTCAAGCCAAAACTCAACCTCTAGCATGAGATCGGCTTGACCTTCGGCGTCTATAACGGCCGGAAGTTTATCCCGATTTTGGTAACCGAAAATATGGTCGGTCACAAAATGGGTGAGTTCTCGCCAACGCGGACTTATATCGGTCATACGGCCGATAAAAAAGTGAGTAGGGAATAGTTATGGGCAAAAAAGCAGTAGCCCGTCGGTTTGCCGATAATGAAGCCATGGCATATGGCAAAATGATCCGCACCTCACCGCAAAAAATAAATTTGGTCGCTGAAAGCATTCGTGGAAAATCCTGCGAAGCGGCGCTCAACGATCTGACTTTTTCGACCCGCCGAATTGCCGGTGAGGTTAAAAAAGTACTGCAATCGGCTATTGCCAATGCAGAGAACAACCAACAGCTCGATATTGACCGGCTGTATGTTGCCGAAGCAAGTGCCGGCCGGGCTTTTGTTATGAAACGCTGGCGTCCACGGGCTCGTGGCCGGACCGGCAGAATTTTTAAACCGTTCAGCAACTTAACCATCGTTGTGCGTGAACGTGAGGAGACAGCGTAATGGGTCAAAAAGTAAACCCGATCGGCTTTCGTTTAGGAATTAACCGTACCTGGGATTCCCGTTGGTATGCCGAAGCCGGTTCTTATGCAGATCAGCTGCATGAAGATTTGGCTATTCGTGAATTCCTGCAAGATCGTCTGAAACAGGCTGGTCTGAGCAAAATTATTATCGAACGTCCCGCCAAGCGTGCGCGCATCACCATTCATACCGCGCGTCCGGGTGTTGTCATCGGTAAAAAAGGTGCTGACATTGAAACGCTTCGCAAGGCTCTCTCAGAGAAAACCGGCGGCGAGGTTAGTCTCAACATCGTTGAAATTCGTAAACCGGAAATTGATGCGACCTTGATTGCTGAAAATATTGCTCAGCAGCTCGAACGCCGGATTGCTTTCCGCCGCGCCATGAAGCGCGCTGTGCAGTCGGCTATTCGTCTCGGTGCTGAAGGTATTCGGATCAATTGCGCAGGCCGTTTGGGTGGTGCTGAAATTGCTCGTACTGAATGGTACCGCGAAGGCCAAGTGCCGCTTCACACGTTGCGCGCCGACATTGATTATGGAGTGGCTCGCGCTAAAACAACTTATGGCATCTGTGGTGTTAAAGTCTGGGTCTATAAGGGTGAAATCCTCGCCCATGATCCGATGGCGCAGGATAAAAAAGCTGAAGCGCAGCAGCCATCACGTTAATTAAATTTTTTGAGTAAGAAAGTCTAAAGCAATGTTGCAACCAAAACGCACAAAATACCGGAAGGCCCATAAAGGGCGCATTCACGGCAATGCTAAAGGCGGTACGGATCTTAATTTTGGCGCCTATGGCTTAAAAGCGATGGCGCCGGCACGTATCACGGCGCGCCAAATCGAGGCCGCCCGTCGTGCTATGACTCGTCATATGAAACGTGCTGGTCGTGTCTGGATTCGCGTATTCCCGGATGTTCCAGTGTCGCAAAAACCGGCTGAAGTTAGGCAAGGTAAAGGTAAAGGTAACCCGGAATTTTGGGTTGCTCGAGTAAAGCCAGGCCGGGTCATGTTTGAGCTGGATGGTGTGCCGGAAGATATTGCCCGCCGGGCCTTTGAGCTGGCAGCGGCTAAACTGCCGATCAATACGAAGTTTGTTAAACGTCTTGGAACAGGAAGTTAAGCCGATGAAAGCTGAAGACGTACGTACAAAAACTGTCGATGAGTTGAACGATCAGCTCAATGATTTGAGTAAAGAAGCATTCAATCTGCGTTTCCAGGCGGCCAGTGGCCAATTGGAAAACACTGCCCGGGTGCGCGAAGTTCGCCGCGATCTGGCGCGGGTTAAAACGATTTTGAATGAGAAAAAGCGCGCAAGCGCATCTTAAGGAGTTAGTTGATGCCTAAGCGAATTATGCAAGGTGTTGTGGTAAGCAACAAAATGGACAAGACGGTCGTCGTCAATGTCGAGCGACGCACACAGCATCCGCTCTATAAAAAGTTTATTCGGCGTTCGAAAAAGTATGTGGCCCATGACGAAGGCAATGCCTGCAATGAAGGTGATGTCGTTCAAATTCAGGAATGTCGACCGATTTCGAAACGCAAAACTTGGGAAGTAATCACCGCAGCGGAATAGGCCGCCTCAGGTGAATGAGTAAAGGAAAAGTAATATGATCCAGATGCAAACCAACCTGGATGTCGCCGATAACTCTGGCGCGAGACGGGTGCAGTGCATCAAGGTTCTTGGCGGGTCCAAGCGCCGGACAGCTTCAGTTGGCGACGTTATTGTTGTCTCTGTTAAAGAAGCTATTCCGCGCGGTCGCGTTAAGAAAGGTGAGTTGCACCGGGCCGTCGTTGTCCGCACCAGGAAAGAAATTCGCCGTAATGATGGTAGCGCTATCCGGTTCGACAGCAATGCAGCGGTTTTGATCAGTCAGCAAAATGAGCCCGTCGGGACCCGTATTTTTGGTCCGGTTACGCGCGAGCTGCGGGGGAAAAAATTCATGAAAATTATTTCTCTTGCGCCGGAGGTGCTGTAATGGCGACTAAGTTTAAAGTCAAAAAGGGTGATCGGGTGATCGTTCTGGCCGGTAAAGACAAGGGCAAAACAGGCGAAATCCTGAAAATGATGCCGGAGGATCAGCGCGCCATTGTCCAGGGCGTCAATATGGTGAAACGTCATACCGCACCTTCGCAGGTCGGTGCCGGTGGCATTGTTGAAAAAGAATCGACCATTCATATTTCGAATCTTGCTCACGTCGATCCGAAAGACAGCAGCGCAACACGCGTCGGATATAAGACTTTGGAAGATGGACGGAAAGTCCGTTATGCCAAACGCTCCGGCGAAGTTGTTGATATATAGGGTGAATTGAGATGACTCGTTTAAGCGAAAGCTTCAATTCTGAAGTAAAACCTGCCCTGATTTCTCAGTTTGGTTATACCAATGAGATGCAGGTGCCGAAACTTGAGAAGATCGTCATCAACATGGGTGTTGGTGAAGCTTCCCAGGATAAAAAGAAGATCGAATCTGCATTAGAGGAAATGATGCTGATTTCAGGTCAGAAACCCATCATCACGCGGGCGCGCAAGTCGATTGCGACCTATAAATTGCGTGATGGCATGATTGTCGGCTGCAAAGTGACACTGCGCGGAGATCGGATGTACGAATTCCTTGATCGCCTCGTCAATATCGCTTTGCCGCGGGTTCGAGATTTTCGCGGTATTTCACCGAAAAGTTTCGATGGTCGGGGAAATTTTGCTCTCGGTATTAAGGAACAGATCGTGTTCCCCGAGATCAATTACGACAAAGTAGATCAAATTCGCGGTATGGACGTCGTTATTTGTACGACGGCAGAGACTGATGACGAAGCGCGCGAGCTTCTCAAAGGTTTCAACATGCCTTTTACTAATTAATAGAACGACGGAGCCTTATAGATCATGGCAAAGAAAAGTGTCGTCGAGCGTAACAAAAAACGTATCCGGTTGGCGGAAAAATATGCAGCCAAACGTGCGGCCTTGAAAGCAATCACCAAGGATAGCTCCTTGTCTGCTGAGGATCGTTTTGACGCTCAATTGAAATTGGCAAAATTACCGCGCAATTCTTCCAAGACGCGCGTCAGATTGCGCTGCGATTTATCCGGTCGTGGCCGCGGTAATTATCGTAAATTCCGCATGTCGCGAATTGCTTTACGTGAGTTGGCCTCGCACGGGAAAATCCCGGGCATGGTTAAGTCGAGCTGGTAAGGGAGGAACACATATATGTCTATGAGTGATCCCGTAGCGGATTTATTAACCAGAATTCGAAATGGCCAGCGCGCCAAGAAGAGTTCAATTCAGACGCCGGCTTCTAAACTTCGGGCGAATGTTCTCGATGTCTTGAAGCGGGAAGGCTATATCCGCGATTATTCACAAGGAAATATCCGCAAAGGTATCGATGAAATTACCATCGAGCTGAAATACTTTGACGGTGAGCCGGTGATCAAAGAGATCAACCGCGTCTCTTCGCCAGGTTGCCGGGTATATTCAAAAATCAAAGACTTACCGCGCATCTATAACGGCTTGGGAATCGCTATTTTATCGACCCCTCGCGGTGTGATGTCGGACGCCGAAGCGCGTGTCGCCAATGTTGGCGGCGAAGTTTTGTGCCACGTATTCTAGGTTGAGGAGGCACAGCAGAAAATGTCACGTGTAGGATTAACACCAGTTATCATTCCGGACGGCGTCACCGTCGATCTGACTGATAAAGTTATGACCGCCAAAGGTAAGCTGGGTGAATTGAACCTGACCTTTGCTGACGATGTTATCCCTTCGCTCGAAGAGGATAAACTCTGGGTCAAACCAGCCAATGATACGCAGAAAGCCCGCAAGTTGTGGGGTACATTCCGCTCTCTCGCCGGCAATATTGTTCAAGGTGTCAGTGAAGGTTACAGCAAGGATCTGCAGGTTAACGGCGTAGGTTACCGGGCTCAGGTTCAAGGTAAAGACTTGGTTCTTCAGCTTGGTCACAGCCACGAAATTCGCCATCCAATTCCTGAAGGCATCAAAATTACGTGTGAAACGCAAAATGAAATCTCTATTTTTGGTGCAGATAAGCAGGCTGTCGGCAGTGTCGCTGCCAAAATCCGCTCTTACCGCCCGCCAGAGCCTTACAAAGGTAAAGGCGTAAAGTACAAAGATGAGCAAATTCTGCGTAAAGAAGGGAAGAAGAAGTAAGTCATGAAAACGACGAAGCAGCTTTTTAACCGTCGGGCGCAACGAACTCGCGGTAATGTTAAAAAGAACAATAGTGGTCGTCCGCGTTTGGCCGTCTTCCGTTCTGGTAAGCACATTTATGCGCAAGTTATTGACGATGTCAGTGGCTCAACTGTCGCCGCAGCATCTTCGATCGATAAAGATGTGCGCGCTAAATTGAAAAACGGCGCCAACGTCGATGCTGCCACTGAAGTTGGCAAAGTTGTTGCCGAGCGCGCTAAAAAAGCCGGCGTCGAGACCGTTGTCTTCGATCGCGGCGGCTATTTATATCATGGTCGGGTGAAAGCTCTGGCCGAGGCTGCCCGTGAGGGCGGACTGTCATTCTAGGAGTTATGGTAGATGGCACAAGAACCTAATACGCAAGGCCCAAAGGGTCCCAATCAAGGTCCCGGTGGTCAACGTGGCGGCCAACAACGAGGCGGTCGCGGAGGTCAGCGCGGCCAACGTGGTGATCGCCAGGATCGCGGTGATGGTGATGAACTAATTGACAAGTTAGTCGGTATTAACCGTGTCGCTAAAGTTGTTAAAGGTGGCCGGCACTTCGGCTTTGCGGCCCTCGTCGTAGTCGGTGATGGCCGGGGCCGAGTTGGTTTCGGCAGCGGAAAAGCCCGCGAGGTACCGGAAGCAATTCGTAAAGCGACCGAGACCGCCAAACGCAAGCTCATCCGTGTGCCGCTACGTGAAGGCCGGACTCTACATCATGATGTCCAAGGCCGTTTTGGCGCTGGTAAAGTCGTTGTCCGGGCGGCGCCCGCCGGTACCGGTATTATTGCTGGTGGTCCGATGCGTGCGGTGTTTGAAACCTTGGGTGTGCAGGATGTGGTGGCTAAATCGAACGGCTCGCCTAACCCTTATAACATGATTAAAGCAACCTTTGACGCCTTGCAAAATTTGGCATCGCCGCGGGCGATTGCCGCCAAACGTGGTAAAAAAGTGAGCGATATTGTCGGCCGTCGTGATGGCGCGCAGGCAGTAAAAGATCAAGCTGAAGCAGAAACGGCATAAGACCATGGCTGATAAAAATTCGACCATAACCATAACCCAGATCGGCAGCCCAATTGGCCGCCCTAAAGATCAACGCCAGACTCTTGTTGGTTTGGGACTCAATAAAATGCATCGGAGCCGGACATTGGAAGATACCCCAGCTGTACGCGGCATGATCAATAAGGTCCAGCATTTGGTCCGCGTTGAAGACGGCGCTTAAGGAATAAGAAAATGAGACTAAACGAAATTCGTGATAACGAAGGCGCCCGCAAATCGCGCACTCGTGTTGGCCGCGGCGAAGGTTCCGGCAAAGGCAAAACCGGTGGCCGTGGTGTCAAAGGTCAAAAATCCCGCTCAGGCGTGTCTTTAATTGGTTTTGAAGGCGGTCAGATGCCGATTTACCGGCGGACGCCAAAACGCGGTTTCAACAACATCTTTGCCAAGAAATTCGAAATCGTTAATCTTGGCCGGTTACAGAAAGCCATTGATGAAAAGAAGTTCGATGCCAAGTCGACTGTAAATGTCGAGACTTTGGCTGCTGCTGGTTTGATCCGCGGCAATAAGGATGGTGTGCGGTTGCTGGCCAAGGGTGAGCTTAAGGCAGGTCTGACGTGCGAAGTTTCCGGCGCCTCAAAATCCGCCATCGAGGCGATTGAAAAAGCCGGCGGTTCAGTCACGTTACCGTCAGCGACAAAAGTCGAACTTGAAGCCCAGGAAAAATCGGCTA
>JABIIH010000076.1 GCA_018649245.1 Rhodospirillaceae bacterium
CATTGGCATTCATCCACCTCATCTCGATTTGATTAAAAAAGCCATGGCAGCGGTTTCTAATTCGCCCTACGGCACGGCCTATCGCTCGCGTATCAAAGAGCCCGGTTTTCAACTGGGTGGCAAAACCGGCACGGAACAGGTGCGGCGTATTACCAAAGCCGAGCGAGAAACTGGTGTTAAAAAGAACAAGGATCTTGAATGGCGCGAGCGTGATCACGCGTTGTTTGTCGGCTTTGCTCCGATTAAGTCACCGCGTTATGCTGTTTCCGTGGTCGTCGAGCATGGCGGCGGCTCCTCGACGGCGGCGCCGATCGCTAAAGATATATTGTTGGAGGTTCAGCGCCGCGATCCCTCACGCGGCCAGGCCAAAGCGAAGGCGGCAGAACGTCGTAATGCTCCAGCAACCAAACAAGTGAAAAAGGGGTAGGCGGCAGTCATGGCTATATCTCCTTTCCAGCAATCCGATATGAGCATTGGCCAGCGGTTGTGGCAGATCAATTGGTCCTTCGTTTTGCTGCTGGGGATCACTGCATCAGTCGGCTTCGGTATGCTCTATTCAGCGGCCAATGGCAGCTTCGAACCTTGGGCATCAAGGCAAATGATCCGTTTTACCGCCGGCATTTTCATCATGCTGGTCGTCGCTGTCATCGATATCCATGTCTGGCTGCGTTATGCCTATGCTTTTTATGTCGTCAGCTTAGCGCTGTTGATCGTCGTTGAGTTCGGCGGCTCAATCGGCATGGGAGCGCAGCGTTGGATTGACCTCGGCGTCTTTACCATCCAGCCGTCTGAGTTGATGAAAATATCCATTATCTTATTGTTGGCGCGCTATTTTTATGCCAGCCGCTTGGAAGATGTCAGTCGTATTTCACATGTCTTTGTGCCGCTTATTTTGTTGGCAATTCCGGCCTTTTTAGTGCTTCGCCAGCCTGATCTCGGGACCACAATTCTTTTGGTCGCCACTGGCGTGGTGATGCTGTTTCTGGCCGGTGTCCGAGTATGGGTATTCGTCGCCGGCGCCGTCGCGACGATTGCGGCGGTGGTCCCGTTGTGGAAGTTTGTCCTATTGGATTACCAGAAGCAGCGTCTCTTAATGTTTATTGATCCAGAAAAGGACCCTTTGGGGGCGGGCTATCATATTCTCCAATCCAAGATCGCGCTTGGTTCGGGCGGCATGTTTGGCAAAGGCTTCCTCGAAGGCTCGCAAAGTCATTTAAGTTTCTTGCCGGAAAAACAAACAGATTTTATTTTCACCATGCTGGCCGAAGAGTTTGGCCTGGTCGGCGGTATGGCTTTGATCGGGCTTTATTTGTTGCTGTTGATCTACGCCTTTGCGATCTCGCTCCGCTGCCGCAGTCAATTTGGCCGCCTCGTTGGTATGGGGGTCTCGACCTCATTTTTCCTTAATGTTTTTGTTAATATTGCGATGGTGATGGGTGTGGTTCCGGTGGTCGGTATGCCGCTGCCGTTAATTTCTTATGGTGGCACGGCGATGTTGTCTTTGATGTTCAGCTTCGGCTTGCTGCTCTGCGTCTATGTCCATCGTGATGTCCAGATTGGCCCAGGCGCAGCTGATGGCAATTAGCTAAAATCATCTGACATTTTTATCGGGCGATTGGCGCAGTTGGCAGAGCAGTTGACTCTTAATCAGCTACCAAAATATCCCTGGGGTTCAATCCCTGCATCGCCCACCAAACTCCCCCTAATTTTTCTTGCGCGTGATGGTCCAGGTGCCGACACAGTCTGCTTCACCGCCCATCAAAATTTCACCCTTGCCGAGGCCGGTTTTCCAATCGGTGATGGTGCCATTGAATTCGGCGAAAACATGGGTGCCGTTACCATAGGCCTGGAACCTACCATCTTTGCTGACGGAACCGCGTAGGCCCAGACTATCGCCGCCGCCATGCAAGGTGCCGGTGAAATTTCCGCTTCTTACAACAATATCTTCAGCATAGCCGGAATAAGGCGAGCAGACCGAATTCATTGACCAGGTGCCATCGAGATCGCTCAGTTTTCCCTTGGGGGCGACGGTAACTGTTTTCTTGATGATTGGTTTTGGTCTGGGCTTCGGTTTAGCACGAGACACGACAGGCTTCGGTCTGACAACAGGTTTTGGCGCCTCAGTCTTGGTATTCGACTTTTGCGGTTGGGTACACAGATTGACTATCTCATTTTTACTCAGACCCACATCAATAAATTTCAAAACTTGGTCCCGGGTACAGCTGCCGAAATTACCCTGCTGCGCTAAAGCGGGGGTTTTTTGCAGCAGTAAAATCGAAAGAGAAAAGGTAACAATGATGGTAATTTTATTCATCTGAACCCAACATTTAGTTTATTTCAATAATGGAAACTTAAAATACATTTGCACCAAAAGATAGAAAAATAAGCCGATAAGGATGCTTGATTTTCCGGGCTCCAGGTTTCACTGTCCCCTGAGAAAACAACAGAAAGAATTTACTATGTCACTCCCCGCAGATATGACGGCAATTGAAGTAAAAGAGCCCGGTGGTCCGGAAGTTTTGGTTCCGGTTACGGTGCCGCTGCCGGCTGTTGGGCCTGAGGAAATTCTCGTCAAAAATGAAGCGGTCGGCGTGAATCGGCCGGATGTTGCGCAACGCACCGGTCATTATCCGGTGCCGCCGGATGCCAACCCGCTGCCCGGATTGGAAATCGCTGGCGAGGTCGTAGCAATTGGGGAAAACGCCGGCGATTGGAAAGTTGGTGACAAAGCCATGGGGCTGACCCATGGCGGGGCTTATGCGGAATATACCGCGGTTCATCATTCTCACTGTTTACCGTGGCCTCAGGGCTATGATGCCCAAATGGCGGCAGCGATCCCGGAAAATTTTTACACGGTCTACTACAACGTTTTCATGCGCTCTGATCTGAAAGCCGGCGAGTATTTCCTGGTTCATGGCGGTAGCAGCGGCATTGGCTTGGCGGCCATTCAATTGGCCAAAGCCAAAGGTGCCACGGTCATCACGACGGCCGGCTCAGCTGAAAAATGCCAGTTTTGCCTCGATCAAGGGGCCGATAAAGCAATCAATTACAAAGAAGAGGACTGGGCCGAAATTGCCAAGGATTTCACCGAGGGGCACGGCATCGATGTTGCCTTGGATATGGTGACCGGCGACTATGTCCAACAAGAAATCAATATCATGGCGCGGGATGGCCGCATTGCTCTAATCGCATTTTTGGGTGGGCCGAAAGCCGAGATAAATTTCGGTTCTGTATTGCGTAATCGTATATCGATATCCGGCTCGACGCTGCGGCCTCAAACGACCGAGGAAAAGGCACTGATTGCCCTGAACCTGCAGCGAGACTTTGGCGCTGATATGAATGCCGGCAAAGTTAAGCCGCACATTTATAAGACCTTTCCACTTGCTGATGCTTCGGCTGCCCACACGCTGATGGAAAGCAGTGCGCATATGGGCAAAATTATTCTAAGCGTTGGATAGTCCGGGGACATTAGAGTGATCGATAAAACAGTAGCAACAATTGAAGATGCCGTTGCCGGAATATCTGACGGCGCCACCTTGATGGTTAGCGGTTTTGGTGAAGCAGGTGCGCCGGTTGAGCTCATGGAAGCAATCATCGAGCAAGGAGCGCGTAACCTCACGATTGTCTCAAATAATGCCGGTGAGGCCTATCATGGCCTGGCAAAATTGGTGAACGAGAAGCGCGTCGTCAAAGTAATTTGCTCCTTTCCGACAGCGGCTAAAAAGGCCGTCATTAAAGATCTTTATGCCGCCGGTGAAATCGAACTAGAGATTGTCCCGCAAGGCACGCTCAGCGAACGCATTAGAGCCGGCGGTGCAGGAATCGGCGGCTTTTATACGCCGACGTCTTTCGGCACCAAACTCGCCGAGGGCAAAGAAACCCGGCAATTTGATGGTCAGGACTATGTGCTTGAGTTCCCGTTATTTGCGGATTTTGCTTTCGTCAAAGCTTTCCAGGCCGACCGTTGGGGAAATCTTACTTACGATAAATCGGCCCGCAACTTTGGTCCATCCATGGCCATGGCGGGCGAAACCACGGTGGTGCAAGTCAGTGAAATAGTGGAGCTCGGTGAGCTTGACCCGGAACGTGTCGTCACCCCGGGTATTTTCGTTGACCGGGTGGTCAAGCTCAGCTCACCCAATCGCATCTCGGGTTAAGTATTGGCCAGTTTTGTGCTCTACCGGGCAATTGATAGCGGCCATCAGATGATGATGTCCCATCCGACTAAAGTAGTTGAATTACTACTGGATTTATCACAGTAAGTCAGCGTGACTTGATCCAAGTCATTCTATAGGTTGTCCGCATGATTGATAGTAATTCCTCCACTCCAGACGAAACCGTTCTAATTGAGCTCTGTAAAATGTGGTCGAGCGCGATGCGTATGTCGCCAGATTTGGAACTTGATCCGGAAGAAATGAAGACGATTGGCGATCGATTGCTTAATACCGAAGCCAAAAGTATTGAGACCATATTGCTGAAGCTGAGATCTGCGCATGCCACGGCTGAGCGATCACTGGCTGATGGTCACCCGGTACGTAATTTGCTGGCATCCACAATTGGCGATTTGGATAAAATGGAACAATAAATGTCAGACAATAAGAATACTGAAGCGGCCCACTCTCATCCCAACATTAGCATAGGCACTGCCTACCTGATGATCGCGATAACTGTGCTGTTGTGGGCCATCAGCGTCATTATTGCCCGGGATGTGCATGATGAAATTCCGCTTATAGGACTGACATTCTGGCGTTGGGTAATCGCCATTGTCGTCCTGCTGCCATTTGTATTTAAAGACGTGGTGAAGAATTTGGACATTATTCGGCGGCATTGGGTGACCTATTTTCTTCAAGGTACTTACATGGTGGCTGGCGGCGCATTACTCTTTACCTCACTGAACTTTACCACAGCGATAAACGCTTCTTTGGTCAATACGACGCAACCGGCAATGACCGCACTGCTGACCTGGGTAATCATGAAGGACCGGCTAAAGGGAATACAATATTTTGGCATTGCCTCAGCAATTGCCGGTCTGATCTTCATGATTTCCAAAGCGGAAATCTCCACCTTGTTGAATCTTAATCTTAATATTGGCGATCTTATTGTCGTTGTCGCCATCCTATCCTATTCGATGTATGCGATTGGCCTGCGTAAGCTTCCGCCCGGGCTAAGCACTTTTCCGACGCTTTTTGTCATTTTGTTCTTTGGTATGTTTTCTTTGCTGCCATTTTACATTGGTGAAACAATTTTAGTCGGTCCGGTACCGTTTACCTTTCATACCTTCGTCATCGCGCTGATTTTGGCGATTATTGTGTCAATTGGTTCGCTGGCGTTGTGGAATAATGGAAATCGTGTCGTTGGCCCCCACCGAGCGTCGGTGTTCGTTTGCCTGATGCCGGTCTATGGCTCGATCTTGGCGATGACATTTCTCGGCGAAGAGATATTTGCCTACCATATCATCGGCGCTGTTTTTGTTATTGCCGGTATTTTTATGGTGGTGCGGAACCATTGAGAAATGTTTTTTGACGACCACACGCTGACCCGAACAATCGGCCAGATTGTTGTTGGTCTTTTCTTCTGGATCATGATCATTAAGAATCTGCGTGTATGGCAGTTTAATATCGAGCGCACCGGTGCCATCCTGCCAAAGCCGCAATTCTTTCTGGTGGTGAATTTTACTTTACAGTTTTTTGCCGTACTTGGCTTGATTGTTGATTATGA
>JABIIH010000075.1 GCA_018649245.1 Rhodospirillaceae bacterium
ATTAACTTGGTAGGCCATCAGCGCCACACCGATCAGGATTGGCGGAATAATCAACACACGCTTTAGTATTTTCTTTTTTTCAAAAGCCATGACTAATTTCCTTCAACAGGTGAGCCCGCTGACGAGCTGAGACCAATGGAATTTAAGACGGATTGAGTCGCTATATCGGTGATCATGGCAACGCGCTCTGGCGTGTAGCCATCCCAATCAAGCCGTTTCCACAACACCACTCGGGCGATGCCAAAAACGACGATCTGGCCGATGATGGCGTGAGCTCGGACTGCGCATTCAGGATCATCGACCGGTTTTTTTAAAACCGCCGCTGCGATGGCGGTGACGGTCTTATGGAGTGGCTCAATGCGGCCTTTATATAAAATATCAAAATTTTCGGAGGGGTTAGCGTATTCACGCATTACTAATGGCGCCCGCCAGCACATAAAGTCATCTTCAAGAAAGAGTCGGAACAGATTATTCATGAGGCCGGTAATCACCGGTACGAGTTTTTGCCGGTCATCTGTGGCGAGAGAGATGCTGTCCTGGATTTTTTGGAGTCCAGGGCCGAAATAGGGTTCCGTATCGATCACCAATTGCTCCAGCACCGCCCGGTAGAGACCTTCCTTGCCGCCAAAATGGTAGTTAATGGCGGCGATATTGGTGCCCGATTCCGTGGTCAGTTGGCGGGTCGAAACACTTTCATAGCCATGAATGGAAAACAGGCGTAAACCGGCTTCCAGCAACTGATTTCGGGTTTCATCGCCACGGTTCGCAGGGGTATCTTTGGACACCAATCACTCCTCTGATTAAATCCATAATACTTCAATCGAGTGATTTAATCAAACGTTTGTTTTAAATAAAAGGAAGCAGAGGAGAGTTCCGAACAATAGATCTTGACTAGTTTAACGTTAAACTATAAATTGGTTTAACGTTAAACGATATTGCAGTCGCCAGATTGGAGAAAAAAGATGAACAGGCGTAAGTTTTTGAAAATTGCCGGCTCAGCCAGCATCATTATTGCGGCAGGCGGCGTCGGCTTTGTCGCAACCCGCACACCGACGGAGGCGTTAAAGCCATGGAAAACAGCCGGGTTACTTTATACCGACCCGATGCGCCGCGCCTTGTCTTTCGCTATCCTGGCGCCGAACCCCCACAATCGCCAGCCCTGGATCGTCGATTTGAAGAGCGACACTGAGGCAGTACTAACCTGTGACCTTGAACGATTGCTGCCTGATACCGATCCATTCAGCCGCCAGATTGTGATCGGCCTGGGTTGTTTTTTGGAACTGTTTTCGCTCGCGGCTCGTGATCAAGGTTATCTTGCCGACATTCAACTTTTCCCCCAAGGCATGCCGGGAACAAAATTAGACCTGCGGCCGATCGCCCATTTGAAGCTTAATAAACAAATAGGATTGATTAGCGACCCTTTGTTTGCAGAAACGCTAAACCGTCACACCAACCGGGAGCCCTATGACACAAGCCGACCGATTGAAGATCAGAAGCTACAGCACCTGATCAAAGCCACCAACACGGAGGTTTCGGCCGGAGCAACAAACGGCGGTAAACTTCTAGATGATCTACGCGTGTTGACGAAAGATGCCATCCTGACCGAAA
Source organism: Rhodospirillaceae bacterium (assembly GCA_018649245.1). GTDB lineage: Bacteria > Pseudomonadota > Alphaproteobacteria > Rhodospirillales > UBA2165 > TMED23. Next base: position 1,609 of record JABIIH010000075.1, read on the forward strand.
TCAAAACACCAAAAGCTTTTCAGGAAAGTGTCGATCTGATGCGCATCGGCAAGGCGGAAATTGAAGCCAGCCCGGACGGTATTTCATTAGGCGGGGCCTTTCTCGAAGGGCTAAAGCTTGCGGGCGTGCTTTCGCGCAAAAGTCTCGCCGACCCGTCTTCACAATCCTTTCAAATTGGTCTCGATATGAATGAGGCGAGCGCAATATCATCCATGGGATTTGTCTGGATCAACACCAAAGGCAACAGCCGCACCGATCAGATCAATGTGGGCCGGTCTTATCTGAGGGTTGCTCTTCAAGCCACCAAAGACGGCCTCAGCATGCAGCCGATGAGCCAGGCCTTGCAGGAATATGCCGCCATGGATCTCTATTTCAAAACCATTCACGACCGGCTGGCGAACAAGCCTGGAGAAAGAATGCAAATGCTGGCCCGGCTGGGCTATGCTGAAAAAGTAGGCCCGGCACCGCGCTGGCCCCTCGCAACAAGAATAAAGGAAGCCTAAAGGTGTCTGCCTCAAGCGATCCAACTGTATTCCAATTTTTCAACGAAATCGGCATCATTGAACAATTGTCACACACTTTGCTGCAACGCAGCTTGCCAGATGGCCTCAAAGTGTCGCAGTTTAGCGTATTGAACCACTTGGTCCGGCTTGAGGGTGAGTGGAGTCCGGTGCGTCTCGCCAAGGCTTTTCAGGTAACCAAAGGTGCGATGACGAACAATTTGCAACGGCTTGAAAAACGTGGGCTTGTGGAGGTCATAGACAATCCTGCAGACGGACGTGGGAAACTCATCAAAATCACCCAGGCCGGCCGGGATATGCGGGACCGTTGCGTTGCCAGCATTGGACCGCTTATGGCCAAGCTATCAGATGAAATTTCGAATGCGGATTTTGAAGCGGCGCTGCCATTTTTGGAAAAAGTCCGGCAGTATTTGGATTCGCACCGAATTTAGAATAACGGCGTCGGTTAGTCGTTTTCTTCAATCTTCGGTAGTTTGTCGGCTAGGATCGGCGCAAATACCGCGATGCAAAGGATGACACCAACGCCAACCATAAACAGCCAAACAGGTGGTGCTTCATTGGTTGAGTTGCCGAAGTTCATGCAGCCGTCACTGCAATTGGTGCCATCGCCAAGAACGAAGGTGACAACGCCGAGAAAGCCCAGGACGCCAATCATCAACCCGATCCCCCAAAAACGGCGGCGGCGCAGGCTGGCTTCAGGGCCAAAATCTTTGACCGGCGGCAGGTCTTCTTCAATCTCGTTCAAGTCGCCAAAGTCCCATTGTTAAAATCATCCACTGCCTGTCGGATCTCGGAATGAGTATTCATGACAAAGGGCCCATAGCGGGCAATCGGCTCGTTCAAGGCGGTGCCTTCGCAAAATAAAATGCTGGCGCCATCATCGGTGGCTTTGACTTCCACATCACCATCGCCGTCAAATGTGATAATCGAGGGCGCAGAAATTTCCTGGCCGTCACAGGTAACCGAGCCTTCATGGATACAAAAGAACAGATTGCGCCCTTCTTCAGGTGAGATTGACCAGCCGGCGCCGGCATCCAGATTAGCGTCAAGAACCCGCACCGGCATGAGCGATTCCGCAGGCCCGGTTACATCCTCATAGGTACCGCGAATGACCCGGACTGAACCGCCATCTAATTCGACGACGGGAATTTGCGCTGCCGGGATATCCTGATATTTGGGCGCGACCATTTTGTACTCAGCGGGCAGATTGACCCAGAGCTGGAAGCCGCGCAGCCGGCCCTCGAGCATTTCCGGAATTTCCGAATGGATGATGCCGCGTCCAGCGGTCATCCACTGCACATCACCGGGCTTTAAGACTCCCTCATTGCCGACCGAATCCCAGTGCCGCATTTGTCCTTCGAGCATGATTGAAACAGTCTCAAAGCCGCGGTGGGGGTGATCCGGGAAGCCGGCGATATAGGCGTCCGGGTCGTCGGTATCCATGCGGTCCAGCATTAAAAAGGGATCAACCTGATCAAGCTCGGGCGTGCCGACCATGCGGGTCAGCTTTACTCCGGCCCCATCGGTCGTCGGCATCCCGGCATAAACGTTAGAAATAGTGCGCAGTGAGGTCATCTAAGAAATCCACAGTACCAGCGAAACACCAAAAAATATTATTTACGTCTGACAAATAGGGAATCTCCGCCATCATGTCCAGCCCGGCGGACATCTGAATATTGCGGTGTTTGGTTAGCATTCACCATAACCGGACGGCGGATGGTGTGAAATAATTTAGAACCATCGATTACGCCGTCGTTTTCATTGAGGGCCTGCAAAAAAGCACGGGCAAAAGGCGAGTGAACACCCTTACCATCTTCGACCGGCTCGAGGCCGCCGGAGGTTATTACAACCCTAGCCTTTTTGCGAGACATCTGCTGATAATATTTAGGGTCATTACGATCTTTAGTATCGATTTTTAGCCCACGCACCAGTCGCCCTGAATAGCAACTATCCGCAACCACCATAACATGCTTGCTTTCGATGGCTTTAAGCGTATCCGTGAGAGTTGAATTGGAAATCCATCTTGAACGCCGTTTCTTTTTGGCATTGGAAGCAAGCCAATAGCCTTGGTCAGATTTATTGTCCAGCCAGCCATGGCCTGCATAATAGATAAGTAAATTGTCTTTGAACTTCAGCGTTTCACGCAGTTCATCCAATTTATCCAGGATATCTTCGTGGCTCGGATTTATCAGCTTGGAAACCTTGAAACCGTATTTTTCCTTTAAAACCTCAGCGATGGCGTTCGCATCGGTAACTGCAGTTTTAAGCGGTTTGAGATTCTTGTAGTTATTGATGCCGATCACCAGAGCGTGGTAAGTGCCGAAATTAATATTGGCCAATGGATTGGATTTTGGTTTAGCCGATTGGTTGGTTTGTAAAGCGGCTAACTGTTTTGCCTTGGCATCCGCTTCGGCATTCAATCTGGCAAGGCGAGCAGCCTCCTGCTTTTGCTGCTCGGTGATACGTTGCTGCTCGGCTCGGAGTTCAGCAATCCGGCGCTCTTCGGCTTTACGCTTTTCAGTTAGGCGTTTTTCTTCAGTAGCCCGTAAAGCGGCCAATCTCTGATTCTCCGCCTGACGTTGTTGAGCCAACCGTTGAGATTCTGCTTCGCGCTGCTTGGCGCTACGTTCTTGTTCGGTTCTGAGTTTGGCCAGACGCTGTTCATCAGCTTGTCGTTGAGCAGTCAGTTTATTTTGTTCCGCTTTTTGCTGTTGGCGTAATTCAGCAATACGGGCTTCTTCCTTTTTGCGTGCCTCTGCCTGCTGAGATTTTAGTTGAGCCAGGCGTTTTTCTTCGGCAGCTCGTTGCTGGGCAATTTCTTTGGCTTCCGCGCGGGCAGCAGAATTATCATTTGCCGGCGGTGCAGCCTGAGCGGCGGCGATTTGACGCTGTAAAGCTAGAATTCTCGGGTTTTTACCAGTTAACAGCGCTTCGGCATAGATTGATCCTTTCGGTCCTAACTTTACGGTTGCCGTGCAGAGCGTGCCATCAAGGTCAGCCGAAAGTTCACCTTCAAATTTATCTTTTGCAAATTTTCCTTCCAGTTTGGCATTGGCACTATCCGTTGTGCCGGCTGAAAAACTGAAAAAATTGAGATTTAGCCATTTTGATAAACGGCCCGATTTGGATACAGTCGCGTTGGTCGTGCCGTCAGACGATTTAATTTCTGCCGCAAAGTTCTTTATTGTGACCTCTTTTATTTTGCTCTCGACCCGGCATTCGTCCTCATTATCGCTTTTGACGATGCCGACCCAGCTACCATCATAGGGCTTTGAAGGATCGACTTGCCGTTTTTTAATAACGGCTGCCCGATGCAATAATCCTTTGGCACCGAGCTTCGCCGCCTGCTGTTCCACTCTAATGACTTCCGGATCGCGTCCGGTTAGAAAGGCAGTTTCTTCAATAGTGCCTTTGCGGACTAAACTTACCGTGCCATAGCAAGAACCGCGGGTCGCAAACGAGCCACCGATTGATGCTTCAAAATTGTTGCCCGTAAACTGCCCTTTTAAATTGAAGTGGCTTGATACAGTCCGGTTTTGTTGGAGGTATTTAACTTGCACGGGCTTCCAAACAGAAAATTTGCCGTGCCCATCGATTATTCCGCTGAAATCATATGGTTCATCATCGAATTGCAGAGCAATGCTCAATTTGTTTTGTTTTATATACACCTTGGCGAGTTTTTTATTGAAGTCGCATTCGTCAGGCGACGATTCTTGCATCACGCCAAGCCACTCGCCATCCCATTTATATTTTGAGGATACTGGTTGTTTCCGGTTCAGCATTGCAGCCTGTTTTTCGAGTTTGAGAACTTCCGGGTCTTCGCCGGTCAGCAATGCTTTGGCTTCGATGGTGCCGGATTTGGCAAAATTCAACGAACCGGTACAAAGAAACCCTTGCTTCTCGCCAAACTCCTTGAACAATTGCCCTTCAACTGTATTTTGATTGAACTGACCTTTAAATCGAAATTCATCAGTTACAATGCCGTCGAAGGCGCTCCAACTGCCGTAAACCGTTAGATTGGCATAGGTTTCAAATCCACCCTTGGAATTTATTTTAGTACTAATATCATGAACTTTATTTTTGCTTTTTAGCTGGAGTCTAAACTCATCCTTGAGGACTGAGGCTGACAAAACCGAAATATTACTGCGACAAATGTCGCTACCTTTTTCAAGGGTAACTTTGCCGACCCACTCGCCATCCCATTTATATTTTGATGAAGCAGGTTGCTTCCCACTCAACAATGCGGCCTGCTGTTCGAGTTTGAGAACTTCCGGATCTTCGCCGGTCAGCAGCGCCTTTGCCTCAAGGGTGTCTTTGCGGGCTAGCCGAATATTTCCAGTACAATTATGAACTCTGAGTACTGATGAAAAATTGCCAGATAGATAGGCATCTGCCGCGCTTAATCTGATCGATATCGTCGCGCCATCGCGTAACGTTCCGCTGTTACCTCGAAAGGCAAAGATGGAATCAAAACGGATGCGATCGCTGTCAGAAATCACATTTTCAAAATTCCAAACTGTTTCGTCGACTTTGAAGGATAAACGACCTTTGCCTTCTACAATATTAAGTGAAACCGAGTGCTTTTTGACGGAACAAGAAGAAGTGGAATCATTGTCAATAACGCCGACCCATTCGCCGTTTCGGCTTTCCGCACTTTGAGAAATTCCGGCAGCGACTGTCATCGCCATTAAAAAGACAAATGATCCAATAATTTTACGCATGCCAATTCCTTGAGCCCTATGAAGTAACATCTATCGTAGTATTTACGATAAAATATATCATATCAACTCATAGGCGATAGATATGTGAAGCAATTCACATAGTGAAGGAGCTGTTCGCACGTGGAATTATTAGATGAAGCTCTTAAACCGCGCCGTGGCAGTGCTTGAATTTTTTGCCTGAATCGCAGGGGCAGGGAGCGTTGCGGCCAACTTTGCCCCAAGTGGATGGATCGTCCGGGTCGATCACTGCGGCACTTTCGCGCACCACCACGGGTGATGCCTGCATCTCACTTAACTCCGTGCCATCAAATTCACCCTCTTCCAAGGCTTCGCCATCCAGCAGTTCATCCCCGTAGCCAAACCCGGCTGTGTCTTGGGTGATTTCAAAAGTGTCGGAGGTGCCGTGCATGCCCAATTCACTGGGATCGGTGAGTTGCAACTCCATATGGGCGAGAATGACCGTGATACGCTCATCAAGCTCGGTCAGCATACCGTTGAACATATCGAAAGCTTCGCCCTTATATTCGTTGAGCGGGTCTTTTTGGGCATAAGCGCGGAGGCCGATACCCTGGCGGAGGTGATCGAGCGCCAGCAAATGCTCTTTCCAAACTTGGTCGAGCACTTGCAGCAATAGGTTTTTCTCGACATCGCGCATGACTTCCGGGCCCCAGGTGGCAGCTTTTTCAGCCATCTTCCGGTTGGCGGCATCCATGATGCGCTCGAGAATTTGTTCGTCGGCAACACCTTCTTCCTTGGCCCAGTCTTGAACCGGCAGATCAAGGCCAAACAGCCGCAGGCCTTCTTCATGTAGGGCGGCGGTGTCCCATTGTTCCTGATAAGCTTTTTCCGGAATGCATTGGGCCACGACGCTTTCAACCACATTGTGGCGCATATCTGTGATGGTTGCCGAGACGTCTTCGCTGCCCATCAGTTCTTTGCGTTGTTCATAAATGACTTTGCGCTGGTCATTCATAACGTCGTCAAATTTGAGCAGGTTTTTACGGATATCAAAGTTGCGGGCTTCAACCTTTTGCTGGGCTTTTTCGAGTGCTTTGTTGATCCAGGGATGAACAATCGCCTCGCCTTTTTCGAGGCCGAGCTTCTGCAACATGCCATCCATGCGTTCGGAACCGAAAATCCGCATCAAATCATCTTCGAGCGAGAGATAGAACTTTGAGCCGCCGGGATCGCCCTGGCGGCCGGAACGGCCGCGCAGCTGGTTATCGATGCGGCGGCTTTCGTGCCGTTCAGTGCCGATAATATAGAGCCCACCGGCAGCGACCACGACTTCTCTGCCGTCGGCAACTTCCTGGCGCACACGCGCTTCTATTTTAGTGCGTTTGGCATCGTCGGTTTCACCTTCAAGCTGCTGACTGAGCAGCATGTCGATATTACCGCCGAGCTGAATATCGGTACCGCGGCCTGCCATATTGGTGGCGATAGTAACCGAGCCCGGTGCACCGGCTTGGGCAATGATCAGGGCTTCCTGTTCATGAAAGCGGGCATTTAGGACCTGGTGTTTGATGTTGTCATTTTTCAGAAGCGCTGCGATCTCTTCCGATTTTTCAATACTTACGGTGCCGACCAGTACCGGCTGGTTACGGCCCTGACAATCTTTGACCATCGCCATGATTGCCTGATGTTTTTCGGCTTCGGTGCGATAGACCTCGTCATCTTCATCAGCACGGATGCAGGGCTCGTTGGTTGGTATTTCGGTCGATTCAAGTTTGTAAATCTCTTCAAACTCACCGGCTTCAGTCATTGCCGTACCGGTCATGCCGGCAAGCTTCGGATACATCCGGAAATAGTTCTGATAGGTGATCGAAGCCAAAGTCTGGTTTTCGTTTTCGACCTCAACGCCTTCCTTGGCTTCAAGCGCCTGATGCAGGCCTTCGGAGAAGCGGCGGCCTTCCATCATACGGCCAGTGAACTCATCAATAATTACGACCTGGCCTTCATGCACGATGTAATCGGTGTCGAGCTCGAATAGTTTATGCGCCCTAAGCGCCTGATTAACATGATGGACCAGCGAGATATTGGTATATTCATAAAGGCTGCCCTCGGTAAGCATGCCAGCTTCCCGCAGCAATTCTTCGATGTGTTCGTTACCCTCATCGGTCAGGGTTACCGCTTTGACTTTTTCGTCTTTTTCATAATCTGCTTCGACGAGTTTGGGGATGAATTTATCAACCGTATTGTAAAGCTCGGATGAATCCTCCGAAGCTCCAGATATAATCAAAGGTGTGCGCGCTTCATCGATTAGGATCGAGTCGACCTCATCGACGATGGCATAATTGAACGGCCGCTGCACCATGTCCTCGAGGGTGAATTTCATATTATCACGCAGATAGTCAAAGCCGAATTCACTGTTGGTGCCGTAGGTAATATCGCAATTATAGGCTGCGGTGCGCTCTTCTTCGGTGAGATTAGGGACCACACAGCCAACCGATAAGCCGAGCATGTTGTAAATTTTGCCCATCCACTCAGCATCGCGCGGCGCCAAGTAGTCGTTCACCGTAACGATATGAACGCCCTCGCCCGAAAGTGCATTGAGATAAACCGCCATTGTCGAGGTCAGTGTTTTACCTTCACCGGTTTTCATTTCGGCAATCATGCCGCGATGCAGGATAATCGCGCCGACAAGCTGAACGTCATAGGGGCGCTCACCAAGGGCGCGTTTACCAGCTTCGCGCACGGTGGCGAAAGCGTCCGGCAGAATATCGTCGAGCGTCGCGCCGTCAGCGAGTCGGGCTTTTAGCTCATCGGTGCGTCCGCGCAGCTCATCATCGCTCAAATTTTCGACCGAAGGTTCGAGTGCGTTAATCTGATCAACAATAGTGCTCAGACCGCGTACATAGCGGTCATTGGCTGAGCCAAATAGGCGCCGGGCAATGGCGTCAAACATTCAATTTCCTCAATAAATTCAACACTTAAATAGTTCGGAGGCGGGGAATTGCAAATCTCAATTTAACCCAGGAATAATCCACTTCGAATCTGGAGCACAGAGATAGAACTCTGGCACCCCTCTGTCAACGATTGCCGACATATTCCCTCGCAATATTGTCAACTAATCGCGGCAATGTGTGATGCGGAAAAAAGGGGTTTTAGGATAGGATCAGGCGGTTTAAGAGTAGGGACAATCTTAAAACCAATCTTTGCCGCCTTTAGAAAGGAAAATTTATGACTTTAATTCACTTAGTACTCGCCCAAATTAGAATGCGAGCAGGAGGCCACCTAATTGCGGCAGTGATGGTATTCGTCTCGGTGGGAAATCTGCAAGCAGCAGATAAAAAACTGGATCCCGTGGTCGCCATCGTTAACGGCTTTGAATTTCACATGTCGGATATATCACGTGCGCGCCGTCAACTACCGCCACAAGCTCAGCAATATCCCGTGGCGACAGTCTACAATTTTCTGCTCAATAATTTGGTCAATACGCGGCTGGTTGCCGCGGCAGCGCGAAAAGAGGGGCTTGATAAAGAGGCTGATGTGTCGAAACAAATCCACCGGCTTGAAGATCAAATCCTGCATCAGGAATATCTGGCCAAGCGCGTGGCAGGTGCTGTTACTGAAAAGCGTTTGAAAGACAGCTATCAGACTTACGTTAAAAACAATCCGGTCGGCGAGGAAGTGCGAGCCCGTCACATTCTGGTGCAGACCAGGGAACAGGCGATGGAAGTCATTGGCCGTCTCAACAAAGGCGAGGATTTCGCTGCTTTAGCGCGCACCGTTTCAACAGGTCCTTCCGGTAAGCAAGGTGGTGACCTCGGCTATTTTACCGCTGGTCGCATGGTGCCGGCTTTTTCCGCCGCGGCCTTTAGCATCCGCCCCGGTACGTTCACGGCCAAACCGGTGAAGACGCAGTTCGGCTGGCATATTATTAAAGTCGAGGATAAACGCTCACAAAAGCCGAAATCCTTTGAAGAAGTCCAGGCGCAGTTGCGCGATCGCATCGCCAAAGAGCTCTCCGACGCTGTCGTCGCCGAACTCCGCAAAGCCGCTGATGTCAAAACTTTTGGCATGGATGGGAAATAGTTAATTATCCCCCTCAACTATCGAAGCTGGACGGGGTTCGCTGATAGGTTTAAAAGAGCAGCGCAATTTAGCCCAAAGTAAAGACCCAGAGAATTACCATGACAGACTTATCACCTTTAGCGCCGGCTAGTTTTCCGGCCCTGCCCGAAATCCCCGGCGTTCAATTGGCGGCGGCGGCCTGCGGTGTGCGCTATGCGGGCAAGTTGGATGTGCTGCTGGTTGAGCTTGCCGAAGGCACCGAGGTTGCCGGTGTTTTTACCAAATCGCAAACCGCTGCGGCGCCGATCGATTGGTGCAAACAATCGCTCACTAACGGCAAAGCACGGGCGCTGGTGGTCAATTCAGGTAATGCCAATGCCTTTAACGGCGTCGCCGGTATGACCTCGGTTGAGCGCACAGCCACGCAAACAGCGAAAGTCGTTGGCTGTCTGCCGGAGGATGTCTTTATTGCTTCGACCGGCGTGATTGGTGAAGCCTTGCCGGATGAAAAAATCACTGATGCCTTGGCTGGACTTAAAAGTGAGCTGGCATCGGATTGGCAGGCGGCGGCAGAGGCGATCTGCACCACCGATACCTACCCCAAGGGCTCGTTCCGTACCGTTAAGATCGGCGATACCGATGTGACCATCGGCGGCATTGCCAAAGGCTCGGGCATGATCGCACCCGATATGGCGACCATGCTGGCTTTTGTTTTTACCGATGCTGCTATCCCAGAGAACATCTTGCAGCGGTTGCTGACCAAATCAGCAGACGAAAGCTTTAATTCGATCACGGTTGATTCCGATACCTCGACCAGTGATACGGTGCTGCTATTCGCCACCGGCCAAGCCCAGCATGAATGGGTCGCCGCCGTCGGTGATGCACATCTCAGAGATTTCAGACAGGCTTTAAATGAGGTTATGCTCGATCTCGCCCATCAAGTTGTCCGGGACGGCGAGGGCGCGACCAAATTCGTTGAGATTAAAGTGTCCGGTGCAGCTGATGACGCAGCCGCCCGGAAGATCGGTCTCGCTGTTGCTAATTCGCCCTTAGTAAAAACCGCGATAGCCGGTGAGGATGCCAATTGGGGCCGGATCGTCATGGCGGTCGGCAAATCCGGCGAGCAAGCCGATCGGGATAAGCTTTGCATCTCGATGGGCGGCGTCGAGATTGCGGCGACCGGCCAGGCGGTCGAGGGCTATGATGAAGCACCGGTCGCCCAGCATATGAAAGGCCGGGAAATTGATATCGCCGTTGATGTTGGTATCGGCCTGGGCAGCGCCACCGTTTGGACCTGCGATCTCACTCATGGATATATTACGATCAATGCCGATTACCGGACCTGATCCCAGCTGCCTTGAGGCAGACGCCCGAGAGGTCCGGCCCGATCTGCCGGTTATTCTCGTCGCCGCCATCGCGCTGATCGATGTCGATGGCCGCATCTTATTGGCCCAACGGCCCGAGGGTAAAAGCATGGCCGGTCTCTGGGAATTCCCAGGCGGTAAAGTCGAAGACGGCGAAACACCTGAAGTAGCGCTCATCCGCGAATTGCACGAAGAACTCGACCTGGATATTTCAGCAAGCTGCTTGGCACCATTAACTTTCGCCTCGCATCCTTATGAGGATTTTCATCTCCTGATGCCGCTCTATCTCTGCCGGGTCTGGAAAGGCAATCCGACGCCAAAAGAAGGCCAAGCGCTTAAATGGGTGCGGCTCGAGAATTTTGGCGACTACCCAATGCCACCAGCTGATCTGCCGCTGGTTGCCATCTTAAGAGATTTTCTCTAGATGATCACCAATCTGCTGATCGATCTCGATGGCACGCTGACCGACCCAAAGCTGGGTATTATTAATTGCGTTCAGCATGCGCTCGCCGAACTTGGCCAAGCCATGCCGCCTGGCGACGATCTGCTGTGGTTCATTGGCCCGCCACTGCGCGCTTCCTTTGAACAATTGTTAGTAGGTACAGGGGAAGACGCTGAGCGGGCTGTGACGATTTACCGCGAACGTTTTGGCACGATCGGTTTGCTTGAGAACGATGTCTATGACGGTGTTGAAGAATTGTTATCGGCGCAAACGGCAGCCGGTAAACGTCAGTTTATCGCCTCGACCAAGCCGCATGTTTATATCCACCCGATCCTTGAGCACTTCCGCCTGAACCATCATTTTGAGCGCATTTATGGTTCGGAATTGGATGGCACGCGGGCCGTTAAATCAGATTTATTACGCTATATTTTTGCCGAGCTTGATCTCAATCCAACTGAAACCGTGATGATCGGTGACCGGGTGCATGATATGGCTGCCGCCAAAGCGGTCGGTGTAACCTCAATTTGGGTCGATTATGGTTATGGCGATGCCGCCGAGCGGGATCAGGCCGAGCCCGATCATATTTGCGCCACGGTTTCCGAATTGAGTGAACTTCTGAGCACGATCTAGTCTTGCCATTCGGCAATATTTCCGCCATTTCTATCCACCGAAAAATAAAGACCTGCAGGGTTAAAGAATGCTAAATAAAAATAATGAATCCAAAACCATCACGGCTTGTTGCCTGATAATCGGCAATGAAGTCCTCTCGGGCCGCACCAAGGACGCCAATCTTGGCTGGCTCGCCGAGCGGCTGACCGATATGGGTATTCGCATGGCCGAGGCGCGGGTTATTCCGGATGTTGAAGAGGTAATTATCAACGCCGTCAACGAGGCGCGTGAGAAATATACTTATGTCTTTACCACCGGCGGCATTGGTCCGACCCATGACGATATTACCTCGCTTTGTGTCGCCAAGGCGTTTGGTGTTGAAATTCATCGTAATCCGGAGGCCAAGGCGTTGCTGGAGGCCTATATCCCGGCTGAGCGTCTTAACGAAGCGCGCCTTAAAATGGCGGATGTACCGGTGGGCTCGACGCTGATTGATAACCCGGTCAGCAAGGCACCCGGATTTCAGATGGGCAATGTCTATGTCATGGCCGGCGTGCCATCGATTATGCGGGCGATGTTTGATGAATTGGCGTCGACTCTCATTGGAGGCACCAAAATGGAATCCATCGCGGTTGCTTCCTACTTGCCGGAAGGTGCTGTCGCCGAACCTTTAAGTGATATCCAAGATGCCCATCCAAATGTCGAGATCGGCAGCTACCCATTTTTCCGTGCCGGTCATTTTGGCTGCACGCTGATCTCCCGCGGTACCGATACAGCAGAGCTTGAAGCGGTGGCCGAAGAAGTCCGCCAAATGATCATCAGCCTCGGCGGTGAGCCAATCGATGAAGATCTTATCACGCCGGCAGATGGTGATAATTCCAAAGATTATTAGATTTAATTAGGCCCTCCGCTTGATTTAGCTGGTCCTAAAACTTGACATTTTTGCTGCGCAGCATTAATTTGGTCAAATGACCAGGTTGATTAACCAAATTAATACTATAGACGCCTTGCCATTTGGCAGCCGTCTCGAAGGCAAAGAAGGCGAGATCATCCATGCTGCCTATCGCTGCGTTGTCGAGCAGGGCATTGCCGCTGCCACGACCCACGCTGTGGCTGCCCAGGCCGGGATTAATCAAGGCAATATTCATTACTACTTCCGTACCAAAGACGCCTTACTAGAACGGCTTTTGCAGGAGATATTTGAAAACTCAATGAGTAACATTCAGGCTGTGGCGAATAGTAGTTTGGCGCCGCGTGAGAAAATGTCGCGCATATTATCGCTTGGCTCCTCCCTGGTTGGCGGACGCAAAGATGAACTCGTCGTTTTTTTTGCCTTCTGGGCGCATGCAATGTCGCTCGGCGGCAGGTGGCGGGAAGCCTATATCACGCTCTTTCGGAAATTCCGCGGGACGATTGTCACTATCTTGCAGGAGGGGCATTGGCCCCATTTGAATATTGTCGGCGGTGAGGAAGCTGCGGCTTCCATGGTGGTGGCGATCGTTCAAGGATTGGGGCTGCAATATATTATGGATCCTGCGGCGGTCGGTGATACCGACATTGATGCGGCTCTCAATGATCTCTTCGACAATGTTTTTATCGGAGCCGGCGAGCATCATGGCTGAGATTATTAAGCGCGAATTTACCATCAAGGCTGATGACGGTGTGACTTTGTCTGTGGTCGAGAAATCAACCGGCGGCGATAACCAATCCAAAATTTTATTGGTTCATGGCTCGGGTTGCGGTTGGGAATATTGGGATGTACCGCTTAACAATTACAGCGTTATGGACGGCTTGGCCGAAGAGGGCTTCCAGGTCTATGCCCTGGAATGCCGGGGCTATGGGCGCAGCGACCGGCCAGATGGCAGGACCGTCACGGCTTCTCGCTTGGCTGCTGACGCTGCCCTGGTCGCCCGCGAAATCTCGGAACCGGATGAGAGGATCGGACTGGTTGGGCATTCGTCATCTGGCATTGTGGTTTTAATGGCGGCTGCTCAAACACCAGAAAATTGGTCTCGGCTGGCGGTTTTGGGCGCGCCTTACCGGTGTATCAATCCCCAGTTTGAAGCTTATGCCAGCCAAATGATCAAGGCAGCCGAAACCGAAGGCCAGGATACCGTTCCGAATGGTCATCATTTGGAAATCGAAACCCGCTTAAATGAACCTGAAGAAGAAATAATCAAATGGTATAAGGAATTAATTTCGGCAAGTTATCCGAGAATACCGGCGGCGGTTTTCGCCGACGTGGTCGAAAATCCGACAATCCCCTTGATTCCTGCTGTTCAGGTGCCTACGCTTTTGATTAATGGATCAAATGAATATGTCGTCGATCCTAAAGATGCCCTTGATTTGTTAAATGATCTTGGGAGCGACGATAAGGGGGTGGTTATATTGCCAGGTAGCTATCACTTACCGTTTTTGGAAAAACACGGACATCGTGACCTATTGGCCTGCCTCAATTTCTGGTTCTCACGAAATTAAAATCAACTTTAATAATTAAATTTCAACAAGGAGGAAACTCATGAAAAAACTTATGTTATTAATGGCCGGTGCGGCCTTCGTCGGCGGCTTTGCGGCTCAAGCTGCCGCTGAAACGACACTTCGCATGAATCTATGGTTGCCGCCTAAACATTTTGTTGTGACCAAAGGCTACCACCCTTGGATCGAGAAAATTAAAAAGGGCACTAAAGGCAACGTTAACATCCAACTGACCACAAAATCTCTCGGTGCGCCGCCGCGACAATACGACTTGGCCCGTCAAGGTGTGGCCGATATCGCCTGGGGAGTGCAGGGTTATACCGCCGGTCGTTTTATTACTGCTGAGATTGGCGAGCTGCCATTTAACGGTAATAGCGGCGAAGCTCTATCCGTTGCCTTTTGGCGCACGCATCAAAAATTCTTTGCCCAGGCAAATGAATATAAGGGTGTGAAACTTCTCAGTTTGCATTTGCACTCACCTGGACAGCTCATGGTGAATAAGAAAGGCATTAACAATTTTGAAGATTTGAAAGGCCTTAAGATTCGTATCCTCAATTCTTTGACAACAAAGATTTTGAAACTCTATGGCGGTGTACCTTTTCGTGGCTCAGCTCCAAAATCGTATGAGTTTTTCTCTAAAGGCATCATTGACGGCTCGTTCATGACCAATGATGGCGTATTGGCCTTTAAACTTCAGAAGTTTACCAAGTCCTTTATTCAAGTGCCGGGTGGCCTCTATAACTCGCCTTTCTTCGTGGTTATGAACCAAGCAAAGTGGGATGCGTTGTCTGCAAGTGACAAAAAAGTCATCGAAGCAGCTTCTGGTGAAGCTTATGCCAAAAATAAGGGTGCGGCTTGGGATCACAATGATCAATTGGGAACTAAACTCGTTAAAGAAAAAACTCAAGTCAGCCATATTAAAGGTGACAAACTTGCGGCTTTGAAAAAGAAGCTCGCCTTTTTGGAAGAAAGCTGGATTAAAAGAGTTGCTGCTAAGGGTGTAGATGGTGCTGCGGCACTGAAGTATCTGCGGGCCCAAGCCGCAGCCTATAAATAGTAAAATAGAGATGGAGTTTACCCTGCCATGGGTGAGACAGAATTAACTTCTAAATCCCCCATGGCGGGCGGAAACTCAATGTGGAATCGGGTCGATCGATTGATCGGCCTGCTTCTCGCAGTTACGATATTTTTTATGATGGCCGTCACCTTTATTGATGTGATTGGTCGCTACTTTTTCCTTGCACCTTTGCCAGCTGCTGACGAGCTAACAAAATTGGCAATGGCGGTATCAATTTTTGGCGGTCTGCCGCTCGTCACCCGCCATCGAGAGCATGTTACGATTTCCTTATTTGACGGTTTTTTCTCTGCCCCTGTTCTAAAAGTCCGGCAAATTGTTGTTGATATTATTTGTATTGGCGTGATGGGTGGCTTGGTCTGGCGACTGATCCTTCAGGCGCAGAGCCTAGCCGAATTTGACGACAAAACATTATTTTTAAGCGTGCCATTAGCCCCGTTTGCCTATTTTATGGCAGTTATGTCGGCAACAACCATAGTTGTTCTCATTATTATGTTGTGGCGTGACTTAACAGCTCCCAGGTCGTCAGAGAATTCTTCTCAAAATATGTCCGGACTATCCTAATATGCTCATCGCCGGTGTTGGTTTTATCATCCTATTTGCCATGCTGTTTAGCGGCATTCCGATTGCGTTTGGCATGATCATGGTTGGAACGGCAGGCTTTGCGTATCTGTCCGGCTGGGCGCCTTCGTTGGCAATGGTTGGGCAAACGGCTTTTGATACCGTCCTCAATTACGAATTTTCAGTGCTGCCTCTATTTATTTTGATGGGGAATTTTATCACGCGCTCAAAATTATCCGAGGAACTCTACACAGCCAGCCATGCATTTCTAGGCCATCGTAAGGGTGGCTTGGCAATGGCGACAATTGTCGCCTGTGCAGGATTTAGCGCGGTGTGTGGATCCAGCCTGGCGACAGCCGCAACGATGAGCAAGGTTGCTATGCCTTCGATGCGGCGTTTTGGCTACGCTGATAGTTTGGCATCGGGCTCCATCGCGGCTGGCGGCACGCTCGGCATACTCATACCGCCAAGTGTGATTCTAGTGCTTTACGGTATCATGACCGAAACCGAGATTGGCAAGCTGTTCGCTGCTGGATTTCTGCCAGGCCTGTTGGGTATGGTGCTTTATATGCTGAGCGCTAATTTGGTTAGCCGCTATAATCCAAAGCTCGGCCCGGCTGTTGATAAAACCCCTTGGCCGGAACGCTGGGCGGCAATGCGGGGCATTTGGGGGATTTTACTTCTCTTTAGCATCGTCATGGGCGGTATTTATTTGGGCGTATTTTCGCCCACTGAGGCGGCTGGAATTGGTGCCTCAGGCGCCTTCTTTTTTGCGCTCGCGCGTCGAACCCTGAATCTTAAAGCCTTCTTAGAGGTGCTGATCGAGACTGGCCGTACCTCGACCATGGTGTTTGTTGTCCTTATCGGCGCCATCATGTTTTCGAACTTTGTCGATGTAACCAGAGCCCCCAATCAAATTCAAACGTTTGTCGAAGGACTGTCGATTGCGCCAATCCTGGTGATTATGGTTATCCTGGTGATTTATATTATATTGGGCTGCGTGCTGGACAGTATTGCTATGATGCTGCTGACGGTGCCGGTTTTCTATCCTTTGGTTGCTGGTCTTGGCTATGATCTGATCTGGTTCGGCATTATCGTTGTTGTCGTCATCGAGATCAGCTTGATAACACCGCCGATTGGTTTGAACGTTTACGTTTTGCGGGCGACCCTGCCCGATGTGGCGCTCGGTACTATCTTTAGGGGCGTCACCCCCTTTATCATTGCCGACATTATTCGTCTGGCGTTATTGGTGTTGTTGCCGGGTTTTGTTATGCTGTTGCCGAACTTAATGGATTAACAAGCAGGGAACTGACATGCATCCGACCGAATTACCACAAGATATTAAAGACCGGGTGATCGCACGCCGGGGCAAACTCCATCTTTATGAGGATCTTGATCCGGCGCGAACGGCGCTGATTGTGATCGACATGCAAAATACTTTCATGGAGCCGGGGGCCATGGCCGAGGTGCCGCTGGCGCGCGAGATTGTGCCAAACATTAATCGCCTGGCTGCGGCCTGCCGTGGGGCCGGTGCAGCGGTTGCCTGGGTTCGGGTGACAGTGTCGCCGCAGGACGGTGGTGATTACTGGCCCGGTCTACTGGCTCACGTAAATACAGAAGAACGGGCTGCACTGTTTCTGGAAGCGCTCGCCGATGGCAGCCATGGTCACGCTATTTGGCCTGACCTTGAGGTCAAAGAGGACGATATTATCGTCAATAAGAACCGCTATTCCGCTTTTCTGCCGGGCGCTTCTCCGCTCGCAGATGCCCTAAGAGAGCGCGATATTGATACAGTCATCATTACCGGTACCCTTACCAATGTCTGTTGTGAAAGCTCAGCCCGTGACGCCATGATGACGGACTTTAAAACCATTATGGTGTCGGATGGTAATGCCTGCTTGCGCGATGATGAACATTTGGCGGCACTTAGCAATGTGCTTCAGGTGTTTGGCGATGTTTTTACCACTGATGAATTGGTGAATATTTTAGCGTCCTAGTCAAAGCAACTGCTTTCCCTATCTGCAACTGTGAGTTAATCTCATCCACGAGCATGAGGGAGAAGACAATGAACAGGGACATACTGCACCCGATCACCGAAGAGCAAATTACAGAATATGAGGAAAATGGTGCGATCTGTATTCGCGGCCAATTCGACGCCGAGTGGTGCCAGCACATGCTCGAAGTCTCGGAAAACAATATGGAAAATCGGGCCGGTCGCCAGCGTGAGGTCGATAATGATGACGATCCGGGGTATTTCTATGTCTCGTCGTATATGTCCCGCCAAAATAAAGATTTTGAAGACTATATCTTAAACTCTCCATCCGCCGAGATCGCCGCGCGTTTAATGCGTCTCGATGAAGTGCGGTTCTTTTATGATCAGCTGTTTATCAAAGAACCCGGCACTCTGGCGCCAACCCAGTGGCATAATGATATTCCGTTTTGGCCGTTCGATGGTAATCACATCGCCTCCGTCTGGATGGCGTTGACGCCGGTTTCGATGGCGACCAGTGGTCTTGTCTATGTCAAAGGCTCGCATAAATGGAACAAGCTTTTTCAGGCCATTACGCCCGATGAAGATCCGGCTTTCATCGATGAAAGCATGGAGCGCTGCCCGGAGTTTCACAAAGAATTCGATAATCCCGACTACGAGTTCCTGTCCTGGGATATGGAACCCGGTGACGTTATTGTGCATCACCCCTTGGCCGTCCATGGCACCGGCAAGAACGGCTCAGCCACCCAGCGGCGGGTGGCGCTCTCGTGCCGCTTTTATGGTGGTGATGCGACTTGGCTGCAGGAACGCAAAACTGGCTTTCAGGTACCGGGTGCTCTCGAGGCGGGTGTCGTGACCAGCGGCGTCATGCCGACCGATGACGCGATCTTCCCGGTTTGCTGGCAGGCTTCTTAATACCAGCTCAAGCCACGGTGGTTCCAGCCCAGGCCAGGCCGCCGACGGCTAGAAACAGCGCCCATTGAAACATTTTATAGACCGCTCCCGGCAGACCGGAAGTCGTCGTCAGCAATAAATGGATGGCGCCCCAGGCGGCAAATTGTAGAGCGATGTAAATGACCAGATAGTTTAGCGCTTGGGCATCCGCAGCCGTAAACCCGGCATAGAGCAAAACTATCGGTGGCAAGACCAAGGCTGCCGTGGACATGTGCCAGACAAATTCCATCACCCGTTTGGCTGTCGGATCAAAAGTAGCCTCGAGCATCGGCAGGAAAAACTGCTTGCGTCCCATGGTGCTGTGACCGACCAGCATGAAGGCTGCGACCAGACCGGAGGCAATAAGAAAATTGTTCATGCTACCGTACTTTCCGTACCGCCTAGTTTTTTAAAGCCGGTTGATTTGGGGCCGCCGCCGGAGAACTTTTTAACTTTCTCGGCGAATTCGCCAAAATACGGCTGGCTTTGCAAATGCTTGAGGGTTTCTTCTTCGTCCCAATGGCCGATGTGAATACGTCCGTTGCCGTCGTTACTGACATTGACCTGATAGCTGAAGCGACCGCGCAATCTATCGTCAGCGTCGATCTGGCCGGTGAAGGTGTCGATGGCATCCTGCCATTCCGCTTCATCGCCGGCATAATCATACTCAATTACGATTCCAAACATTGTGGCTCTCCTGAAGTTACATTTACTTAACGACGTGAATATAAAGACTTTTGAGATAATGATAAAATTTATTTATTAGATATCGTTATATTGATATAATAAATATCTTATGGATTTGAACCTCTACACCGTGTTCGTTGAGATCATGCGTCACGGCTCGGTTTCCAAGGCCGCCGAGGCCTTGGGTCTAACCCAGCCGGCTGCCAGTAATGCGCTTTCGCGTCTGCGTGAGCAAATGGGTGATCCGCTTTTCGTGCGCACCAGAAACGGCATGCTGCCGACCCATTTTGCCGAAGAGATATTACCTAAGATTGAGCGGTCGCTGGACGTGCTGCAAGATTTGCCGGTGGATAAGGAGATGGAACTGCCGGCCATTGGTTCGATTAAGCGGCATTACACGATTGTCATGTCTGATCTGGAAGAGACTTTATTTTTGCCCGACTTGATAGCGCAAATGGCGAAAGAGGCGCCTCGGGCGACCCTTGAGGTGCGTCAGTTTCAACGCCTTGGTCTGCAGGAAAGCCTCGAGAAAAGCCGCGTTGATTTTATCGTGGCTCATTTGGCCGCAGTAGTTAAGAACGTCGTTTCCAGGAATTTAACGCGGCAGGATTTTGTCTGTGTGACGCGCACCGGTCATCCGCTGCTTGATTACGGGCTATCGCTCGAGACTTACACCTCGCTGGGCCATATTCTGGTGGCGCCTGATCTTGGTGGCCGGCGGGGGGTGGTCGATGAACGGCTCAAGCAGTTGGGTGAAAAGCGTAATGTGGTCTGTAGTGTGCCACATTTTCTTTCGGGCTGTGCCCTGGCCGCTCAATCCGGCCATTTATTGACGGTGCCACGGCTGTTGGGCGAGAAAGTTGCTAAAAATTTTAATCTCGACATTCATGAACTGCCCTTTACCATGCCGGGCTTCACCATCGGCCTGCATTGGCACCAAACCCGCGACAGCGATCCCGAACATGCCAGCTTCAGAAATTTTATCATGGCGGCGATTGGCTGAGATTTCAAAAAAATCCCGTTTTGTATATTGGAAATTCTCCGATAGGTTGGCGCTATTGCCTAATCGTATTTATTAGTGATTATCCTAACTGCAATAATAGATTTTGAAAAAAACAGAAACTTTTCTCTAATGATTTTGGCATCAGGAAATAATTCTCGCATTTGAGATTCTGAAAGAAGCTTGGTTTGAGAAAATATTTTATCCACGTGCTGTTTGGATGGTCGATTCACCCAGTACCAAAGGCTCAAAAATGGCAGCAACTTACGAAATATATTGCGTGGCAGAAGATGAATTAACGGAGACACGAAATGTGGTTCAATTGGAAACCACTTGTTTGGTGTTTGAACATAATAGTTTTTTGCCACTCGTTGAATTTCAACAGCAAACTGCTCTTGCTTGTCCCAATCACCGACGTGTTCAATTACCGAATTAGAGAATGCTATATCAAAACTGTCATCTTTATACGGCAGGTTTGTTCCATCAATATTTCTAAATGAAAACCGTTCTTCATCTCTATCTTCTATATTAATATTGCCAATTGTAATTTTTGGACGGATCGAAATGTAATTCCAATTTAGAATTCCACCCCCAACGTCCAAAATGGAATCGCTATCCTTCAAATTGAAAAGTTCAACGAATTGTCTCATTCGCTTAGGTCTAAAATAATTTTGAAAAATTAAATATACTTTGTTAAAATCCACTATTCCTCCTCTATTGTTTAGGCAACAATTATAGTAAAATTTTGACGGGAATATCATAAATTAATTATTTTGAACTCATCGTGTTTAAGTGTTGCCGATGATTTTGTCTAAAATAAACGGTTGCCTGGCAATTAAAACGCCCAATCGGTCGTTTTCTTCTTACTTATATGCGTCATAAATTAAGCTAATTTTATTAACATTTTTGATTACGATAATTAAATATTCTGCCAATTCTTGCGGTAGAGCTTCATGGCACACCCTATCGACTTTTACGTTGGTCGC
>JABIIH010000185.1 GCA_018649245.1 Rhodospirillaceae bacterium
AGATACGTAAATTTAAAAAAATTATTTTAAAAAAATTTATAAGTGGGGAATATTTATGTCACCGGATTCAGAACCTCCAAATACTTTAGATATGGACACTGCCATACCTTCGCCCGAAGAACTGGTTGAACGCGCCCAGGCTCTGATCCCAAATTTGCGTAGCCGGACAGCGCGTTGTGAAGACGAACGGCGCATCCCGCAGGAAAATCTTGATGAGATGTTCGAAGCCGGCCTGTTCAATACCATGAAGCCCAAACGCTATGGCGGTTATGAAATGGGTTGGGAAACACTCTGCGACCTTACGTTGGCGATCGGTGAAGGCTGCGGCTCCACCGGTTGGATTATGGGTGTCTGCGGCGGCCACCCGCTGATGGTTATAAATTTTGATTTTGCTGTCCAAGACGAGGTTTGGGGAGCCAACCCGAACGCAATCATTTCATCTGCAAAAATGACCAGCGGTTCATTTAAAAAAGTCGATGGCGGCTATCTCGGCAACGGCATCATGGCAATTTCCAGCGGCAGCCAGCACGCCGATTGGTTTTTTGCCGGTGGCAGCCAGATTGACGGCAGCGACAAACCCCTTTCCACCCTGATCCCGCTTACCGATGTAACCATATTGGATAGCTGGCAGGTCGTTGGACTGGCCGGCACCGGCAGTCATGATCTCGAAATGAAAGACGTCTTTGTACCTGACAGCCACGCTTATATTGGCGGAGAAAGACCTCCCGGTGCCGGGCTTTATGATAATGGCGTATATAAAGTCGGCCACCGCGCACTAGGCCCCTATACCTTAGCAGCGGTCGTCGTCGGCATGGCGGCAGGTGCACTTGATATATTCGTCACCGACATCATAGATAGAACTTCCCGTCACGGGGCCAAAATTGCAGACTTCCAAAGCCTGCAATTACGCATCGCCGAATCTTCAGCCGAGCTTGATGCCGCCAAGCTGCTGATCCGGCAAAACACGCGGGAAGCAATGACTTATATCGGTGAAGGTAAGCCGGTGCCTCGCGATCCACATGCCCGCCTGATTATGGAAGGCAGTTACGCTTCCGTGCTTGCTTGCAAAGCCATCGAACGTATTTTTTATGCGGGGGGCGCTGGCGAGCTGTTCCTGGACCGGCATCTCCAACGCATCTTTAGAAATGTCCAAGCCGGGCGAGCCCAGTTCGGGCTCAATTGGGATGTCCAAGGCACCAATTATGGCCGCTGGGCATTGGGGCTTGAAGGTGAGCAGGAAACGACGCCACCTTAACCCATAACTAATTGTTATTATTAACTTAATAAATTTATGTTGCTATTTTGTTCTTTTTGGTTTAGAACTTGTTCTCATTCACCAGAAAGAGGGAAATTGTCATGGATACCAAAGTTTTCGTTAAAGAATTCGCTGCCCTTAGTGTCTTTTTCGCTGCCGGTTATGTCTGGATGGTGATCATCTGAACGCTGCAGGCCGGGAATTAAAGCAACGACAAGAACCACTAAGAATAAACGACTTAC
Organism: Rhodospirillaceae bacterium; assembly: GCA_018649245.1. Lineage (GTDB taxonomy): Bacteria > Pseudomonadota > Alphaproteobacteria > Rhodospirillales > UBA2165 > TMED23. Next base: position 1,498 of record JABIIH010000185.1, read on the forward strand.
AGATCAACTTAATTGTCCACTGGGCGTGGTTTTCGATTTTCATCAAGCGCGACATAGGTAAACACCCCTTCTGTCACTTTTTGCAACGGTGTGGGATTGTAGTGATTGGTTGTCCAGGTTTCGATTTTGATCGACATAGATGTTTTACCGACTTTAAGGACCTGGGTATAGCAACTGACCAGATCGCCGACCCGTACGGGTTTGTGAAACTCCATTTCCTTTACGCCTATGGTTACCGTACGGCCATGAGCGCGGCGGCTGGCGGCAACACCGCCGGCGACATCCATTTGCGACAAAATCCAGCCGCCGAAAATATCACCGCTTGGATTAGTGTCGGCAGGCTGAGCAACCACCGTTATGGTCCGCTCTCCTTCAGGAGTATCAGTTTGCTGGTCCGGGTTTTCGTCAGACATCAATTTTTCCTTAGATGTCAGGATGTTTGTTCTTGCCACAGATAATCTGCTGAGGCACAAGATATTGTTATAGTTCTAACGTAAAACACAGTATAATGTCTAATAACGCAAGAAATTATTACAGGTACCCCAATGGCTGATCTTTTTGACGATGCACCCAAAAAAGCAAAAAAAGGAGCCACAAAAACTCCTGAGGCAAGCTCGTCAGGCAACTCTTCAGGCAAAAAGTCGAAGAAAAGCAAATCTTATTCCGCCAAGGATATAGAAGTTCTGGAAGGTTTGGAACCGGTACGTCTGCGCCCGGGCATGTATATCGGCGGCACTGACGAACGCGCCGTCCATCATTTGGTCGCCGAACTTCTCGACAATTCTATGGATGAAGCTGTAGCCGGTGAGGCCAGCCGTATCGATCTCGAGCTATCAGGCGATCAATACATCACCGTCAGCGACAATGGCCGCGGCATTCCAACCGACCCGCACCCCAAATTCAAAAAACAATCAGCCCTTGAAGTTATCCTGACGACGCTGCATTCCGGCGGTAAATTTAAAGCTGGTGCTTATGAAACCTCGGGTGGGCTGCATGGCGTCGGCCTCTCAGTTGTCAACGCCCTGGCCGACGATCTGACCGTCGAAGTGGCGCGCGATAAAAAGGTCTGGACCCAAAGCTTTGAGCGCGGCAAACCCAAAGGCAAGCTTAAAGACGGCGGCAAAGTCTCGAACCGGCGGGGCACGCTGATAAAATTTCATCCGGACCCAAAAATTTTCGGCTCAAAAGTGCATTTTCGCCCCTCAACTCTCTACCGCATGGCGCGCTCCAAGGCGTATTTGTTCCGGGGCGTTGAAATCCGCTGGAAATGCGATCCTAAATTGCTTGAAAACGATCAAAAAACGCCAGAAACAGCCACGCTCCACTTTCCTGGAGGATTAAGCGACTATTTGCAAAGCACGCTGGAAGATCGCGCCACCATCACGCCCAACACCTTTTTCGGCCAAGCCAAGCTCAATGGCGGTTCCGGCAGTGTTGAATGGGCGGTCGCCTGGCCGGTTGATGAGGATGAGTTCTTCAATTCATATTGTAATACCGTGCCGACACCGCAAGGCGGTACCCACGAATTGGGTTTGCGGGGGGCGCTCAATAAAGGGCTTAAAGCTTATGGCGAGCTGACAAAAGTTAAAGCGGCGACCAAGATCAACGCCGATGATATCGTCGGTGGCGCCTGCATTATGCTCTCGGTATTTATCCAGGATCCTCAATTCCAAGGGCAAACCAAGGAAAAACTCGCTACCGTCGAAGCCCAAAAGTTGGTTGAAAGCTCGCTCGGCGACCATTTTGACCACTGGCTGAGCGGTGATCCCGAAACCGCCAAGCGCCTGCTGGAGCACGTTATCGAGCGCTCGCAAATACGCCTGAAAAAGCGCCAGGACAAAGTGCTGAAACGGCAATCAGCGACCAAACGCCTGCGCCTGCCGGGAAAACTTGCCGATTGTTCACAAAATTCCGCTGAAGGCACTGAGATTTTTATCGTCGAGGGCGATTCAGCCGGCGGCTCAGCTAAACAGGGCCGCGACCGTAAAACGCAGGCCATTTTACCACTGCGCGGTAAGATTTTGAACGTTGCCAGTGCGTCGGTTGATAAGCTGCAGGCTAACCAGGAAATCAACGATCTCAACGAAGCTTTGGGCTGTGGCTCGGGGCCCCGCTTCCGCGAAGAGGATTTGCGTTACGAGAAGGTCATAATCATGACCGACGCCGATGTTGACGGCGCGCATATCGCCTCTCTTTTGATGACATTTTTCTTTAAAGAAATGCCGCAACTCATTGAAAATGGTCATCTTTATATTGCCATGCCACCGCTTTACAGGCTCAGCCAGGGCGGTAAGACACTCTATGCCATGGATGATGCCCACAAAGATATTTTGGTCGAAAAAGAGTTCTCAAGCCGCGGTAAAATTGAGATCAGCCGCTTCAAAGGCCTGGGCGAAATGCCACCAGCTCAGCTCAAGGAAACAGCGATGAATCCAGAGACCCGAACCCTACTCCGGGTCACGGTACCACTGCGCCACACCGATGATGAAAAAATCGAGGCCAAAGAAACCGCCAAGCTGGTCGATGACCTGATGGGCAAAAAGCCGGAACTACGCCTCGCCTTCATCCAATCCCACGCCGCCGAACTTGAAGACGGCTTGATCGACGTTTAGGTAATTTTTCATCATTCCCGCGTGACAGTGAAATTTCCGGGCCATATAATCCGGCAACCCACCAGGAAACCCATCACCAGGACCCATTTTTATGAGTAACCGTAGCTTTCGAGATTTCCTTGCCGTCGCCGAACAACAAGGCCTGGTCCGGCGCGTAACCAAGAGCGTCGATGCCAGTTGGGAGCCAGCCAGCATGATAAAATGGGCCTTCCAGGCCCTGCCCGAAAAAGACCGTTTTGGTCTGCTGTTCGAAAATGTTGAGGGCTCGGAACTTTCGCTCTGCACGGGTGCGCTTGGTGCCTCACGGGCATCCTATGCCCTGGCACTTGATTGTGAGCCCGATCAGATTAACCCACGCTGGGAAGAAGCCCTGGTTAATCCGCTCAAACCAGCCATTGTTGAAAAAGCTGCCTGTCAGGAAGTCGTTCTGATGGGTGATGAAGCCAAGCTTAGCGATCTGCCAGTCCCGACCTGGACACCTGGTAAAGACCCGGCACCCTATATTACGACCACGGTAATGACCAAGCTGGTCGATTCTGATAATCAAAATTCCGGCGTTTACCGCACTCTGGTGCGTGATGACCATCATGTCGTGGTCAATATGAACCCCCGTCGCGGCGGCAATGATCAGTGTGAAACCTGGTGGAGCCAAGGTAAAGCGGCTCCGGTTGCCTGGGTGATCGGCGCCGATCCTGCCTATCAACTGGCTTCCGTCGCGACCATGCCAACCGGCATGCAGGAAATGGAAGTCGCCGGCGGCCTGATGGGAGAACCGATTGAACTCGTCAAATGCGTCACCAACGACATTTTGGTGCCGGCCAATGCCGAAATCATCATTGAAGGCGAGATTATGCCGGGAGATCGCGATAAAGAAGGGCCGTTCGGTGAAAATCTCGGCTTTATGTGCGAGATCAGTGAAAAACCAGTGGCCCGCATCACCGCCATAACACGGCGCAAAGACGCCATCTATTACGGCATGACCAGCCAGATGCCGCCGAGTGAGAGCACGACCCTCCAGAGCCAAAGCACGGCTGGACTGATAAGTAAAATTCTGCGCCATGACCTCGGTGAAAAAGCCATCAAAGATTTCTACATCGACCTGACATTTGGCGGCCAAATGGCGCATGGCATTATTTCGATGACGCCGCAATATGAGAAACATGGTCTAAAAGTCGGTCGATTAGCCGCCGAAGTAAGCGCTTTGAAACGCATCACCGTGGTCGATGAGGATATTGACGTCCGCGACCCCGTGCATATGGATTGGGTCTTGAACGCACGTTACAACCCGTCCCGCGATACCGTGATTATCGAAGACGTCTTTATGCGGGCGGCCATGGATCCCTCGATAGCTGCCGTCGACGGCGTTAAAATCGGCAGTAAAATCGTCATTGATGGGACCAAAAGCGTGCCCGAAGATGAGTTTTCCCTGCCACCAAAGGAAACCATGATGAAAGCCCTGGAGTCCTGGAAGGAAGCAGGATTACCGGAGTTCGATATTCCAAAACGTGCGCAGTCCCGAATCGATAAATCGTAATCAACGAATTACTCCTACGGCACTCGGTAAACATAAATCTGCGGGCAGAAGGCGTCTTCGATCTCATGCACGGCTTCAGGTTGCCAGCCCGGAATATCAAAGACATTACTGATAATCAGCGTGCCCGATGCAAGGTCGCGCTCAAGCTTGGGCCGTAGTTTTTCGAGCGCTTCCGAATGGAGATAACAGACCACTGCCTTGGTCTCGGCACGAAAACTGAAACTCTTTTTCAGCATATTAACCCGCTCGATGGTTAGGTTGCGACGGAACTGAAACAACCGGCGCAGCTGCATGGCCAGCCATGGCACCGGTGAAATCTCATAGGCATAGACTGTGCTTTGCGGAAATTTTCGCGCCAAGGGAAACGCCAGCGAGCCCCAGCCGGCGCCCAAATCACAAACTTCGCCGGCAAAGTCCGCCGGCAATAAATTGAACATGTGTTTCTTGGAATTGCGCGAGCTTGGCACTGGCGAGATGCCGGTAACGGCGCAATAGATGAGCGAAAGTGAGCAGGTGATGACCACGAAGGCCAGGAACGAATATTCCAACAGCATAGCCGAGCGCCTTTCGGAGCGTCCAAATATTTACTCCGAAGGTGCTACGCAGGTTGGTCTGAAGAGCTTGAATTGAGCGAAAGGGCAAGCTTATGCCGAGCAGAAACTAAGTGAGTGTTCTAATAAAATATAACGATTAAAACTTAGCCCTATTGGTGCCTAAAGCAAGCCGATTGTTTCGTCTAATCCCAGCATGAGATTAAGATTTTGCACAGCTTGGCCCGAGGCACCTTTGCCGAGATTGTCGAGCTGGGCGCAAATAACTGCCTGCCCGCTGGCTTCATTGGCAAAGACATAAAGCTTCATCATATTCGTACTGTTCAAATCTTCCGGATCGAGACTGGCCATATCTGCCGTATCGGCCAAAGGTGCTACCGTAACAAAATGCTGGCCGGTATAATGGTCGGCCAGTGCCGTATGAATATCGCCCGGTTTTACACCCTCACCTAAAGACCACAGTTGCAGGGGCACCGAAATCAGCATGCCTTGGGCAAACCGTCCGACACTCGGCACAAAAA
>JABIIH010000166.1 GCA_018649245.1 Rhodospirillaceae bacterium
GAGCAGAAAATCCAGATCATGGGTCGCTTCCATTGCTGCCGGCGACAATTTAATGCGCCCGCCGATTTTGGTGCCAAGACCACGCGTAATGTGACGGCTGACGACAGCAGCAACCGGTTTGCCCAGCGTGCCGTCATTCAGGCTCTTTTTGACATAGGCGAATTTCGGGTTAAAACGCTGGGAATAGCCAATGGTGAATTTAACGTCGTTCTTTTCAGCTAGCTCAACCAGCTCGTCGGCTTCCGCCAAAGTCAGCGATAGCGGTTTTTCGAGAAACACATGTTTACCGGAGAGGATGCAATCCTTGGCTATCGGATAATGAATATCTTCAGGAGTCGCGGAAATGAAATAAGCATCAATGTCATTATTTTGCAGAAGCTCTTTGTAATCCGTTGTTGCAGATACCGGATTGGTCAGCGCTTTTACTTCTTCAAGGCGTTCCGGCACTATTTCAGCAATATGGAGATCTCCAACGAGCCCGCTGCCCGCACAGGTATTAGCGCGAATGCCGCCACACCAGCCGGTTCCGATAACACCTACATTGATTTGTTTCATTAAAGTCCCCTGGAATTCCCTGATTGAGCCGTGAGTATTTTTAAGTCTTATATAAGAGTGCGCAGCCTATATTCATTGATCAGTCGCTGTCAAGAACTGAGTCTTATATAAGACCTAAATTACGCCTATCTCCAATATTTGGGTCGATCAGCCGTATTTTTATAGTTATAGATGTTGAAATGACAACAACAAACCCAACGTGGGGAAAATGAATTATCTGACATACGCCGCTTTTTCTTTATTCGCGCTAGCTGCCCTCCCAACAGTCAGTATTTTTAATCTGGCCGGCAGCGCCTGGGCTCAAAATGCTTCGGCTCACTCGATCACGATCAGCCATCGCAAAGTTCAGGGCAAAAATACCTTGCAGGTAACCCAAGGTGATCAGGTCGAGCTTAAATGGCAAACCGATGAAATAGTAAAACTTCATTTGCATGGCTATGATATCGAACAAACGGTAACGCCAGGGAAAACGCGAACGATGAAATTTAAGGCCAAAGCGACGGGAAGATTTCCCGTGACCTCCCACGGCTTCGGTGGCGGCAAAGGACATAGCCACGGCTCCGGCGCGCTGTTCTATATCGAAGTCCATCCGAAGTGAAACCTTTAAAAATGGTTTTTAAAGCCCCCCCAACGTGGGGGAGGTTTGGTGGGGAGGCTTTTAATAAATGCGCCTTATACTTTTTTACCCTTTTCTTCTTCGCCCCCTTCCCTGCCGAGGCCCATGCCTTTGGTCAGCGCTACGATCTGCCCTTGCCCTTGTGGATGTTTATCTGGGGTGGCGCGGCGGCGGTATTTTTATCTTTCATCGTCATGGCATTATTTGTCCGCCACAATCCACCGCCGGGCATTTATCCTCGCTATAATCTATTGAAAAATCCACTTGGCCGGCTGCTGGCCCATCCGATGACAACCAGCCTGGTCCGGCTGGTTTTTACTGCTCTCTTTGTGCTTATTATTGCGACCGGCTTCTGGGGTCATCAAAGCCCGCTTAAAAACCTAACCATCGTCATGGTCTGGGTGATTGCCTGGGTCGGGCTGGCCTTTATCTGCGCCCTGCTTGGTAATTTCTGGGCACTGATCAATCCGTGGAATGCTTTATTCAGCTACGCAGAATCTGCCAAACGTAAATTGTTTGGCGGCGATTTATCATTTAACGCCACTTACCCAAGCGCGCTAGGGCATTGGCCAGCCTTTATTTTCTTTCTCGCCTTTGCCTGGCTGGAGATCAATTGGTCTGGTGCAAGTTCCCCCAGCAAGGTCGCCACCGTGCTCACAGTTTATAGCCTGATTACATTCATGGGCATGCTGATCTATGGCCGCACGACTTGGCTCAAATATGGTGAGTGCTTTTCTGTCGTCTATAGCTTGTTTGCCCGCTTTGCCATCACTGAAATTAGAGTGCCCAATGAGAATGAACCTGAAAAATTTGAGTGGAATCTCCGCCCGCCTGGGATCGGCCTGAGATTTGGTTCAATTGCCGATGAGCAACCTACTTTTACGCTGATGATTTTTGCCCTGTTGTTGCTCTCAACAGTGACCTATGACGGCTTTACCGAAACCGGCATGTTTAAGCAGGTTGCGCTCAATTATTATTACTTCATTCAAGAAGTCACTGGCGGCGGCCTTGGTTCTGCTGGTATTTCCTTGGTCGACACATCTGGCCTGATTTCTTTCCCGCTGATGTTTGTTGGTGTCTATCTTCTCTTCATCTGGCAGATTGCACTCATTGGCAATGACCTCAGAAGTTTCAAGAATCTAGCGCCGTTGCTCGTTCTCTCAATTGTACCGATCTCTATTGCCTATCATTTATCGCACTATATTTCACTTTTGGCGATTGAAGGACAATTGGTTATCAAGCTGCTGTCCGATCCGTTCGGCTATGGTTGGGATTTGTTTGGCACCGCCAGTTACAAAACCGATATTGCCTTAATAAATGCGAAATTTGTCTGGTTCTTCTCAGTTATTTTAATCGTCATCGGCCACATTGTCGCAGTTTATATTGCACATGCAGAAGCGCTGAACTATTACGGCGAACGTAGGCGTGCCCTGCTCAGTCAGATTCCAATGATCGTGCTGATGGTCGGCTATACCATGCTAAGTCTTTGGATCATCGCCCAACCGATAGTTAGCTAATAACTTAACCGTGAGAAGCGCTGAAAAAGGACTGGCAAGAACGGAACTCCGATGCTATTCAGCCTGCCATAATCTTATATAAGACTAACAAAAATCATTCATCTAAGGGGTAAAGGAAAGTATTATGTCAAATCCAACCATTGCAGTCGCTGATTCAGTATTTCCGAATCTTGATCTCGCCAAAGCAGCGCTCAAACGGGTCGATGCCGCTGAATTTCAGATGTCGGAAGATGGTTCTGCCAGCAGTATTTTAGCCGTAGCCGCTGATGCCGACGCCTTGTTTGTCACCTACAGCCAAATCAATGCTGAAGTTATTGCCGGTCTGAACAATTGCAAAGTGATCGGTCGCTTTGGCATCGGCGTTGATAATATCGATTTGGTCGCGGCTGGAGCAAAAGGTATTACGGTCTGCTACGCGCCGGTCTATTGCTTGGATGAGGTTTCCGATCACGCCATGGCCCTGCTGTTGTCTTGCGCCCGCAAAATTCCGTTTGCCAACAAACGCGCCTCCGAAGGCCGCTGGGAAATGCCGGCGGTTGTGCCAATCGGTCGCTTCCGTGGTAAAACGCTCGGCCTAATTGGGCTCGGTAACATCCCACAGCAAATCGTCGGCAAAGCGCAAGCCTTTGGCATCAATGTCATTGCCTCCGACCCCTACTGCCCGGATGATGTCTTCTCGCGCCTCAATGTCGAAAAAGTCGAGCTCGATGATCTGCTCGGCCGCTCGGATTATGTTTCAGTTCATGCGCCGCTGACGTCTGAAACCGAAAACATGTTCAACATGGACGCCTTCAAGAAAATGAAGAACACCGCCTATTTGATTAATACTGCCCGCGGTCCGCTGGTTGAGATCAATGATCTGGCGGCCGCCTTGGATGCCGGAGAAATTGCCGGTGCCGGCTTGGATGTGTTGCCGGAAGAACCACCGGCAGCGGACAATCCTTTGCTTGGCCGCGATGATGTCGTGCTGACACCACATACCGGGTTTTATTCGGAAGACGCTTTACTTGATCTGCAAACGACGGTCGCAACCGATGTCGCCTCCGTGCTTGCTGGTGAAGCACCGAAATATCCGATCACGGCGAAATAAGCACGTTACCCTCTTCCCCCGTAGGGGGAGGGATAGACTTGGTGCACGAGAGCCCGTGATTTCGGCACCACCTATAAATTTCCGCTTTTACCCCGAAAGCGGACATTCCCTGGGTAGGGCCATAGAGTCTGCTTTTGACCCAAAGCGGACATTGGGCTGGCGAAATTAGGTAGCAAATAAATTTGAGTAGACTTGATTTTATTCGGTTACTTAACCAACGACATCATATAATCAATTGCGCCTATAACATCGGAATTTGAGCAATTTTCACATCCGCCTTTTTTTTTATGATCGTCGGTACCGTTAAGTACAATTTCTCTCATTTTTGGTATAAAATCACGTTCAATAAATTTATTCCACTCATCCTTTTCCTTAACGTTTGGTGCCCCAGATACCCAGCCTTTGAAGCCACCCGTATGACATTCGCTACATACCTCAGCAAAGGTCTTGTCTTCAGCTTGCACCGAGGTCGTTGTTAGTACGGCAATAAGTACAAAATGCACAAATGCAATTTTCAAAACTATCTTAGGTATTTTCATTGCTAACTTTCTCTATTTTCCAGCGAACCTGCACGGTGGATAATGCGATTGAGCATATCGAACAAAAGTTCTTTCTCCTGCTTGCCAAACTCGGCCAGTATTAATTCATTCATGTCACTATAAAAGTTGATTAAAGGTTTTAGTTTTTTTGATTTTGGCGTTAGGAATACCCGTTGAACACGCCGATCAGAACCATCCATTTCCCGCTTTACTAAATCTTTCTTTTCCATACGGCCTAATGTTTTGGACAACGCCGCCGGTGTTACTTCGCTATATTCCGCCAACTCGTTATTGGTCATGCCATCCCGACGCCACAGAGCCGTTAAGGTCACCCATTGAGTGAGTGTCAGGTCGTGACTGGCAATGCGGGCCTCGGCTTGGTCGGACATGGCTCGATTTGCAATGTACAAGAGGCGACCCAATGACGGGAGGGGATCAGGTATGATTTCATTTGACATTCATTTAGTTAATCAGTTAATATTTAACTAGTCAACTAAAATGTTTAATTTCGATTTAATAAGGGTTTGGTGTTGAAATATTTTCGGAGGGCATTCAAGTGTCTATGAAATTGATTAAGTTTTTCCATATTGTTGGGTTGGTTATGTATGTCGGCGGTATTCTAGCCCATATCGTTATTATAGCCGTTGCCGGACACGACTTGCAGGCGTTGTACCATGGCCGGATATTTATGGAATTCGTCGCCTATATCCTGATTGCGCCAGGGTTAACCATTGCTTTGATCGCTGGTGGCTTAATGTTCTGGAGTTATCCCAAAAGGCCGATATGGCTTTGGGTTAAGGTTGGGTTGTCAGTTTATCTTGCGGTGATGGCGACTTTTTTTCTGATTCCGATGAATCCAGAATTAACCGAACTGGCAAAAGCTAGCTTGGATGCCGGCGCTATTTCTGACGCTTTTAGATCGTCGTTATTAAAAGAAGAGATGATTGGCGCGGCCAATACGATACCCATTTTGATTATCGTCATATTTGGGGTTTTCAAACCCAGCTTAAAAAGAAATTCGCGATCAGTATAAGCCTAATGGGCGTGAGTCCTCGAATTATCGCTTGTGCCTAGCGGTTAGCACCATGGTATTTAATATCCGCTTCTGGCTAAAAGCCGACGTTTCAACCCATCCCCAAAAGAGTCCGCTATACCCTTGAAAGCGGCCTTTTCGGTATTTCTTTCAGATGCAGCATTTTTGGCCATTCCAAGACCTTTCAAAAACGGCAACACTTGAAAATATTCAGCTAACTATAAAATTCCTCAGGCGGTTTAAACGTCGAGGATTGGGCCAAATCATGGCCACAGAAAACTGTGGCCCCTGATTTCTCGATCCGTTTTATCTCGGCGAGTGAATTTGTCAGCAAATCCTTGTTCCAAGTGTGCGATGGCAGCACTTCCAAATCCAAAGTCTCTCTTATCGGCACTGCATCGGAGGCCAGCAGATAGGCACCACTATTGGGCAGGCTGGCGAGCAGGCCGGTGAGCCCCGGTGTATGGCCAGGAAGCGGTAGCAGTACAATGTGGCCATCATCGAAAACATCCACTTCACCGTTAAATTCCTTGAGCGGAATTGGATGATCCCAATCGGCTTGAAAATACCCCCGCCCTTCCATTTCCGGATCTTGAGCACGCTTTATTTCATCGGCATGGACATAGATCACTGCCTTGGAAAAGTATTCATTGCAGCCGCAATGATCGCAGTGAAAATGAGAGCTCACGACGATATCGATATCATCCGGCGTTAGATTGACCCGGCCCAGCTCGCTGATGACATTGTCGTCTTTAGCCATCACCGGCACAACGGCCCGAGCCATGCTGCCCCAGCGCTTTTCCGGGTCTTCGATAAGAGTTGGGTGACAACCGGTATCAAAAAGCACGTTGCCCTGGGGATGGCGAAACAGGTAACAGGAAACCGGCAGGGTGATCTTCTCGTCCGGCATCGCGTCCGGCAGATAAACCTGCTTCTTCATCTGCAAGCGGCCACCAGAAAGAATGTGCATTTTCATTAGGGTTGGTTCCTTACCGCTTTAGCTTCACAGCCTTAAAGCCCTCAGTTGTCGCAGGCACGGATTGCTCGATCGGGAATCTCTCAGCCGAGGAGCCACCGACATAGCCGTCGAGACGTGGCTCACCTTCAAGAAATTTGGCGAAATCATCCGGCGTTTCAATGCCGCCGCCGTGGCAGGTAAATATCAGCTCGCTGTGCTTGGCCTGGAGCGCGTCGATGACATTTGCGGTGCGTTCAATCGAGTCCTCTTCGCTCATGGTCGTTGATGAGCCAATGGTGCCGCCCGAAGAATTGCCATAATGAACGATAATATTATCAACCCCGGCTTCGGCCATGGCGAGGGCTTCATCGGGTGTGGTGCAAAAGGCTTTGGTAAAGAGACCGATGGAGGACGCATATCCCAGCACATCGACTTCCAGCGCATAGCCCATGCCGGTTTCTTCGAGGTCACTTCTGAACTTGCCATCAATTAGCGCTACGGTCGGGCAATTCATCACGCCGTCAAAGCCAGCTTCGGCCAGCTGATCAACGAAGCGGTGCATGTCGCGGGTCGGATCGGAGCAGAGAATACCGGCGATTACCGGCGCTTCCTTAACGACGCTTAGCAGCGCACGCTCACCGAGCTCCATGGTGATTGCATTAGCATCGCCAATCGGTAAATACCCCGCCATGGAGCTCATGCCCTGCATTCTAAAATAAGCCAGAATGTGAGTGGTGATCAGATCAGCGCCACCGCGCGCCGCCATCTTGGCAGTAATACCGCTGCCGCAGAGCGCATTATAAATCGCCCGCCCGGCATCCCGTTCGCTACGCAGGCGCCCATTAATTTCATCGCGCGAAAATTTAGCCATAGCTCACCCCGTGATACGATTCCGCAATTGTGATTTACTTTCTGCTCTTGCATAGGATAATTGCAGCAGAAGAACAATAAATTAGACGATTGGGGAAAGGCAATGGCCAAGCAACCGAGTAACGCCTACGACATACCGGCGACCATGAAAGCCTGGGTGCTGGGTGATCCTCATGAAATGAAGCTGATCGAAAAACCGGTACCGGAACCGGGGCCCGCCGAAGTGCTGGTCAAAGTTGGCGCCATCGCAGTTTGTCATACCGACATCGAAGTATTGCATCACGGTATGCCGGCCATGGTCGAAGGCGAGCTGCCGTTCAATAAAGATTTCGTCATGGGCCATGAATATATGGGCACGGTCGTCAAAGCGGGACCCGGTGTCGATGAGTGGTCACCCGGTGACCGTATCGCGGTCGAGGTTCATGCCGGCTGCGGGCGCTGTCAAAAATGCCGGGAAGGCATGTAC
>JABIIH010000074.1 GCA_018649245.1 Rhodospirillaceae bacterium
CGGTATGGATACCCATCGGATCGGCGTTCTCGATGGAGCAAATAATAATGCAATTGTCGGCGTGGTCGCGGACCACTTCCATCTCATATTCTTTCCAGCCGATGATCGATTCCTCGACCAGCACGGAATTGACCGGCGAGGCTGCCAAGCCTGTCGAGACAATATGATCATATTCGGATTTATTGTAGGCAACGCCACCACCGGCGCCACCCAAGGTAAAGCTCGGCCGGATAATCATCGGCAAGCCGATCTCTTTAAGGGCCACTGCAGCTTCGTCCAAATTGGTGACCAGCGAAGAATTGGGGCTTTCGAGGCCGATCTTATCCATGGCGTCCCGGAATTTAAGCCGGTCTTCGGCTTTGTCGATGCTCTCCGCCTTGGCGCCGATCAGCTCGACATTGTGGCGTTCCAGCGCGCCGTTTTCCCACAGCGCCATCGCCGCATTAAGGCCGGTCTGGCCGCCCATGGTCGGCAGAATGGCGTCGGGTTTTTCCTTGATGATGATCTGTTCGATAAATTCCGGTGTGATCGGCTCGACATAGGTCGCATCCGCCGTGTCCGGATCGGTCATGATGGTTGCCGGGTTCGAGTTGACCAGGACCACCCGGTAGCCTTCTTCGCGCAAAGCTTTACAGGCCTGCGCCCCGGAGTAATCAAACTCGCAAGCCTGGCCAATGACAATCGGCCCCGCCCCGATGATCATGATGGTTTTTAGGTCGGTCCGTTTAGGCATGTTGGTTCACCACAGAGGTCAAATTTAACGTCATCCCGGACTTGATCCGGGATCCAGGATTCCAAAGCCTTCGAAACGGCTGATATTTATCCGGTTTCGCACGTTGGTCTGGACCCCGGATCAAGTCCGGGGTGACGGTGAAGGGGATGCCGTCGCTATATAAAAACTGTCCGTCATGCGCGGGCTTGACCCGCGTATCCAACTTTTTTGGGGTGAGGGGATGAGTTATGCAGCCAAACATCTAGAGAATCCCAAACAAAGTACTGAGAGCTAAAATAGCGGTTGTTATAACGCCGTTTATGGTCGCGTTTACAATCTGATCTTTATATCTTTCGACAAAATTCTTTAATGGCTCCAAATTGTACATAATACCGACGCTGACATTTATTCGGCCGGTTTCAAATAAATCGCGACCGGCTTTCAGAACCGAAATGAGAGGTCCTTTTTCATCGCCAAGGATGTTGTCCAAAGAGCTGTCTTTTTCAAGTTCTGCAATTACATCTTCAACCGCCGTTATTGCTTCATCAAATTCTGGCTGATTATCATTTTTGGTAACAATCCGATCAGCTGCTGGAATTGTAGATTGAGGAACTTCTAAAGTTACATCTATGTCAGCAGTGTCGTCAGAAATAGGACCAAGGGGGGCTTCAATGTTGGCTAAGATTTCAAAAATATAACTGTCACCAATTTTCCGGATTCGATGAATTAGAGAATTTTCATCGTTCATTTCATGGTTTACATTTGCGAGTCCTGAATCTGTAACGCAATACCTAGATTTAGCATGAGGATCATGGTAGCCAAAAACATGTCCAGCCTCTTCAAGTATTTTAAATGCATCTTCTATATCTTCCGAATTTGAATATATCAGATCTTCTGGTTCATCATAAAACCATCTTAAAGCCGCAGCAGCTGTGGTTACGTAGCTAGTGCCCCGATCTGCCAAAACATTTAGCAATAATGCTCCTACGTAAGGCAATTTTTCTTTTTCACTCATCACCCGCCCTCCATCAGCGCCACGAACCTATCAAACAGGTAGTGGCTGTCTTGCGGGCCCGGGGAGGCTTCGGGGTGGTGCTGGACCGAGAAGATCGGCTGGCCTTCGGCGCGGATGCCTTCGAGGGAGCCGTCGAATAGCGAGCGGTGCGTTTCAACCACACCTTCCGGCAGGCTGTCACTATCAACTACAAAACCATGGTTCTGGCTGGTGATCTCGACTTTCGAGGTTTCCAAATCTTTGACCGGGTGATTAGCGCCGCGGTGGCCGTGATGCATTTTTTTCGTGGTAGCCCCCAAAGCGAGCGCCAACATCTGATGGCCTAAGCAAATACCAAAGATCGGTAGGCCTTTGTCGATCAGGGCTTTAATCACCGGCACCGCGTATTCACCGGTCGCCGCCGGATCACCCGGGCCGTTCGAGAGAAACACGCCGTCGGGTTTGTGAGCCAAAATTTCTTCGGCGCTGGCACTCGCCGGCACCACCGTGACTTTACAGCCGGCGGCGGCAAGGCAGCGCAGGATATTGCGCTTGGCGCCGAAATCCATCGCCACGACATGCAGTTTGGGCTTGGTCTGCTGGCCGTAGCCGTCCTTGATCGACCAAATGCTTTCATCCCAGCTATAAGTTTGCGCACAGGTGACGTCTTGCGCGAGGTCCATACCTTCGAGGCCGGGCCAGTCGCTGGCTTGTTGCCGGGCTGCTTCAACATCGACGTTAATGCTGTTAACAATCGTTGCATTGGCAAAGCCGATGTCTCTAATCCGCCGGGTCAGGCGGCGCGTATCGATGCCGGTCACTGCTGCCAGATTGTGCGACTTCAACCATTCATCCAGATGTTTGGCGGCCCGCCAATTGGAGGGCTCGGTGATATCAGCGCCCATGACACAGCCCCGCACCGCCGGCGTGACGGTTTCAATGTCTTCGGGATTGGTGCCGACATTGCCGATATGAGGAAATGTAAAGGTAATGATCTGACCGGCATAAGAGGGGTCTGTCAAAATTTCCTGATAACCCGTCAGCGAGGTGTTAAAGCAAACCTCGCCGGTCGCTGTGGTTTCAGCGCCGGCACCCTTGCCCCAAAAGACCGAACCATCACTGAGAATCAACGCTGCGTCCTTACCATCGGGCTTCTTTGGAGGACTTGAATTTGGCGCAGTACTCTGTGTGGCTTCCGTCATAGTCGCGGCGGATCCTTATGTCTTGAAACGTCTCGATCATTCGACCGATTCGCTTTAAATGTCAATCTATCAAACTGTCTGGCTGGTGAGCCGCCGGGGTGGTCTTGGTATTCGGCCTCTCACGTCAGGTTGGAGCCATCTCATAAGCGATGTCTGTGTCACCGTCAAGCCAAAAAAAATTAAATTAATCGTTTAGAATCAATAACTTATAAATGTAATTCGAATTGACTCTGTGATTTAATTTGGGTTAGGGTCCAGGGCTTCAATCAGAGGGGATGATTCGATGCTACGCGAGCAGTTAAACGATACGCTCAAAGAGGCGATGAAGGCCAAAGAACCGACCACGGTTTCGACTTTGCGGCTGATCAATGCGGCGATTAAAGACCGCGATATTGCTGACCGCACCAAAGGTGGCGTCGATGAAGAAGGTATCAGCGATGATGATATTCTCCAGCTGCTGCAATCGATGATCAAGCAGCGCGGCGATTCTATCGAGGCCTATAATAAAGGTGGTCGTCAGGAACTGGCTGACCGCGAAGCCCAGGAAATCGAAATTATCCAGCGCTTTTTGCCCGAGCAATTGGGCGACGAGGAATTGACGGCAGCGGTTAGCAGCGCCATTGAAACGGTTGGAGCCGAAAGCCTCAAGGAAATGGGGGCGGTGATGGCCAAGCTGCGCGAAGACTTCGCTGGCCAAATGGATTTCGGCAAAGCCAGCGGTATCGTCAAAGAGCGCCTCGGCTGAAACTATACAATATGTCCGGCAATAATGCCGCCGAGGAACAGCCAGCCAAAGAGCCGGTTTGATTTGAACTTGGCGAGGCAATCATGGGGATCATTAATCTTGAGGTCCCAGACCTGCCAGACCCCATGCAGACCCGTCAGGCCGAGGCCGAGATAAAACGGCCAGGAGAGCTCGACCAGCCAGCCGGCGACACCCATCAATACGATCGCCGCGCCATAAAATATGTAAAGCCAGAACCGCATGTTGCTTATTAGAGCAAGAGCGGTTGACTTAACGCCAACCAGGGGATCGTCTTCGATATCCTGCAGGCCATAAATCGTATCATAGCCGAGGGTCCAGAAAATTCCGGCGATATAAAGCACCACTGCCGGCAGCTGGATATCACCACGCACCACCGCCCAGCCCAACAGCGCACCCCAGTTAAAGGTCAGCCCCAGGACAAATTGCGGCCAATAGGTAAAACGCTTGGTCAGCGGATATATCGCCACCAAAATCAAAGAGGCTGCGCCGAGCCCTACCGCAAACCAATTAAACTGTAGCAAAATAGTGAAGCCGATGGCGCTGAGCAAAGCCAAGAAGGCAAAAGCTTGTTTGACGCTGATTTGTCCGCTTGGGATTGGCCGGTCTTTGGTGCGCGCCTCCCCGGCATCAAAATCCCGGTCGGCGATATCGTTGAGGCAGCAGCCGGCCCCCCGCATGATCTTGGCGCCGATACCGAACAGGATGAACAGCCACAGCACAGTTTTGATATCGGACCAATCCTCGATCGCCAGCGCCAGCGACCACCAGCAAGGGAACAGCAACAGCCAGGTGCCGATTGGCCGGTCAAAGCGGGCCAGCCTGGCATAAGGCCGCGCTGCTTCGGGCAGCCAGCGATCAACCCAATTACCGCGTGGGATATCGGAGGCGGGAATTTCGTTCATGCGGCTAGTGTAGTGGCGAATTTTCTCTAAGCGATGGGGGGTTGATCAAAATATCAATTTGATTTCTGATTATTGGCAAAATCGGGCGAAATAGGGTAAAGGGGTTCGATGTCATCAAATATCAGATTATATGTTGAGGATGATCTTAGTGCCGGTATTGATCTTGAGATCAAGGCCAGCCAATTTCATTATTTGAAAAATGTCATGCGGCTTTCACCGGGTGCGGAAGTTGCGTTCTTCAATGGCAGGGACGGTGAATATGAAGCGGGAATAA
>JABIIH010000070.1 GCA_018649245.1 Rhodospirillaceae bacterium
TCCCCTTAATTGGCCCCATATTTAGTCCAATATATCGGGCCTTGTTTTTTCAGGCTAGTCTTTTAAATCTTCCCACAGATCTTTGACCTTGGTGAAAAAGCCATCCGATTCCGGATTGTTTTGTTCGGCACCACCTTCAGATTCGAATTCCTTGAGCAGCTCTTTTTGTTTTTTGGTCAGATTAACCGGTGTCTCGACCGAGGCTTGCACAAACATGTCGCCGCGTTCCTTCGAACGTAACACTGACATACCTTTGCCTTTAAGCCGGAATTGATGACCGGACTGGGTACCGGTCGGAATGGTGATTCTGGCTCTGCCGCCGTCAACCGTCGGCACTTCGATATGCCCGCCGAGCGCTGCCGTGGTTAGCGGGATCGGCACGCCGCAATAAATATTGGCTCCCTCCCGCTGGAAAATTTGATGCGGTGAAACGGAGATAAAAATATAGAGATCGCCCGAGGGAGCGCCATTGAGCCCGGCTTCACCTTCGCCGGAGAGCCGAATGCGGGTGCCGTCTTCAACGCCGGCCGGAATGGTAACTGACAAAGTTTTTTCCTGATGAACCCGGCCCGAGCCACTGCAATTTGAGCAGGCGTCTTTGATAAATTTACCAGCCCCCTGACAAGTTGGACAGGCACGCTCGATGGTGAAAAAGCCCTGCTGGGCCCGTACTTTACCGTGACCGTGACAAGCCGGGCAGGTATCGGGCGCAACCCCGCCATCGGTACCAATGCCATTGCAATCACCACAAGATACCGAGGTCGGCACCCGGATGTTGGTTTTATTGCCTTTGTAAGCTTCGGTGATGGAGATTTCCATATTGTAGCGGAGGTCTGATCCTCGCGCCGAGCCCTGACGGCCACCACGGCCACCGCCGCCCATGAAATCACCGAACATATCTTCAAAAATATCGGCAAACCCGGCGCCACCAAAACCGCCGCCGCCGCCAAAACCGCCTGCCCCACCGGGCCCGCCTTGCTCAAACGCGGCATGGCCAAAGCGATCATAGGCAGCGCGCTTTTCGTCATCCGACAGCACGTCGTTGGCTTCGTTGACTTCTTTGAAGTTTTTCTCGGCTTCTTTATCATCCGCATTGCGATCCGGATGATATTTCATCGCCATTTTGCGGTAGGCTTTTTTAATATCACCAGCGGAAGCGTCGCGATCAACTCCGAGCGTTTTATAGTAATCTTCTTTCGCCATTAGGCTGACCCTACTTTAGAATGCAGTGGGCGCTGCCAATAATTAATATCGAGAACGCCCATTACATTTTCCTTAAAGACTAATCGTCTTTATTTTCTGGCTTTTCTGGCTTGTCAGGGTCGACTTCCTCAAACTCGGCATCGACGACGGTTTCGTCAGCAGGGGTATCCGCATCACCGCCAGCATCTCCACCCATACCGGCAGCCATGTTGTTTGGATCAAAACCTTCCATACCTTCCGGCATGCCCTCGGCGCCTTCTTCTTGGCTGGCTTTATACATCGCTTCACCAAGTTTCATGGCCGCTTGCATCAAGGCATCGGTTTTTTCTTTAAGCTCATCGGCTGTGGCTTCTTCGTTTTCGAGCGCTTCTTTGACAACCGTCACTGCTGCTTCGATTTCCGTTTTTTCCTCTTCGGAAATCTTATCGCCATATTCGCTTAGATTTTTTTCCGTCGAGTGAACCATGGTGTCAGCCTGATTGCGGGCCTCGACCATTTCTTTGCGTTCTTTATCTTCATCGGCATGAGCTTCAGCATCTTGAACCATTTGATCGATATCATCATCAGACAGACCGCCCGATGCTTGAATTCTGATCTGCTGTTCTTTGCCGGTGGCTTTGTCTTTGGCCGAGACATTGACGATTCCATTGGCATCGATGTCAAAAGTCACTTCGACCTGCGGCATACCGCGGGGCGACGGTGGAATACCAACGAGATCAAACTGACCAAGCAGTTTATTGTCGGCAGCCATTTCCCGCTCACCCTGGAAGACCCGAATGGTCACGGCACTTTGATTGTCTTCTGCCGTAGAGAACACCTGGCTTTTCCGGGTCGGAATGGTCGTATTGCGATCGATCAGGCGGGTAAACACACCGCCTAGGGTTTCGATACCCAGAGACAATGGCGTCACATCCAACAGCAATACGTCTTTAACATCACCTTGCAGGACGCCACCTTGGATGGCTGCGCCTAGGGCGACCACTTCATCCGGGTTAACCCCTTTATGGGGTTCGCGGCCAAAGAATTCCTGCACGATTTCCTGAACCTTCGGCATCCGGGTCATACCACCAACCAGGATTACCTCATCGATTTCACCGGCGGTGATGCCGGCATCTTTGAGGGCTGCCTTACAGGGCTTAATCGTGCGCTCGATTAATTTCTCGACCAGCGCTTCAAGCTTGGCTCGGGTCAATTTGATGTTGAGATGTTTTGGACCGCTCTGATCAGCCGTAATAAACGGCAAATTCACTTCGGTTTGCATCGTGCTCGACAACTCAACCTTGGCTTTCTCAGCACCTTCTTTGAGGCGCTGCAGGGCCAGACGGTCTTCGCGCAGATCAACGCCCTGTTCTTTCTTAAATTCATCAGCGAGATAATCAATGATGCATTGATCGAAGTCTTCACCGCCAAGGAAGGTATCGCCATTGGTCGATTTCACTTCAAACACGCCGTCGCCGATCTCAAGGACGGAGACATCAAAAGTACCACCACCGAGGTCATAAACCACGATTGTGCCGTTTTCGTTTTTATCCAGGCCATATGCCAAAGCGGCTGCGGTCGGCTCATTGATAATACGGAGCACTTCAAGACCAGCAATTTTGCCCGCGTCTTTGGTGGCTTGGCGTTGTGAATCATTAAAATAAGCCGGTACGGTAATAACGGCTTGCGTAATATCTTCGCCGAGATAACTTTCAGCCGTTTCTTTCATTTTTTGCAAAATAAAAGCGCTGACTTGGCTTGGGCTGTATTTTTCGCCCTCTGCTTCAACCCAGGCATCTCCATTATCACCGGAAACAATATGATAAGGCACCAGGCCTTTATCTTTTTCCGTCAGCGGATCGTCGAAACGCCGTCCGATCAAACGCTTAATGGCAAATAGGGTATTTTCAGGGTTGGTGACAGCCTGACGTTTTGCCGACTGGCCAACGAGACGTTCACCGCCTTCTGCAAAGGCTACCATGGATGGGGTGGTCCGAGTGCCCTCGGAGTTTTCAATGACTTTCGCATCTGACCCTTCCATAAGGGCGATACAGGAGTTCGTCGTACCTAAATCAATTCCGATTACTTTGCTCATTCTGTCCTCTCAATTTAGCAACAGAACCTCGCGGCCCGAATAAAGCTGGCGGCACCGCCAAGGTTATAGATTAATGTTAAAATAAAACTGCGTATTTACTGAAGTATTTCAGTTAAGCCTGCCTAAGCAGTGTATGGGCGTTATATAGGCTGACATATATACCGCTGCAACCATTGAAATCGATTATTTTAGCTTATTTATGCTTATTTTTGCGCCAATTTATCCACTACAATTCCGTATCCAGTTTGGAATTGCCGCCTTCGGCTTCCTGATCAGCGGCTTCGGCCTGTTTTTCGTAAGCCGATGAGGTGTCATTAGCGGCTTTTTCCTTGGGCGGCTCGACGGTCGCTTCGCTTTCGCCATTGTCTTCCAATTTCGGCCCGCCCTTAGAAACGCCGACCATTGCCGGGCGCAGCAGCCGGTCATGCAGCACATAACCTTTTTGCATTTCCTGAACAACCAGACCTGCCGGTTGATCCGGGTCCTCAATTTCAAACATCGCCTGATGGAGATTATGATCAAATTTCTGACCGATCGACTCGACAACTTTGATGTGAAACTGCTCAAACGAACTCAGTAGTTCTTTTTCGGTCATTTCGATGCCAACATAGAGATTTTCGAGCTCTTCATTGCCGCCCCGGGCTTCTTCGCCAACGCTTTCGAGAGCGCGAGTCAGATTATCTGCCACCGAGATAATTTGGCGGGCAAAGCTGGTGATCGCGTATTTAGACATGTCGGTCTTTTCGCGCTCGGTCCGCCGCCGCAGATTTTCACCGTCAGCCAACGTCCTGAGCAGCTGGTCTTTTAAGGTGGCGACTTCGGATTCCAGCTCTTCGTAAGTCGGCGGGGCCGGCGGGCCATCTTCTTCAGCGCCCTCACCTTCACCTTGGTTCTCGGCTTCATTATCAACATCCGCTGGATCAACCGCTTCAGCCTCGGCGTCCAACTCGGCCAAATCTTCGGCTAAATTTTCTGCTGCGGTCTCGCCGCTGGCTTCTTCTGCCGCCTCTTCCGGCGCTTCCTCAGGTAAGTCTTCATCCGCATTTTCAGCTGGATTTTGGTCGTTCATGTTCATCTAATTCTTTAACCTCAATACATTTAATTAGGCGTTAGCCCATCAATTTACCGATTAATTTTGCCGTATAATCCACCATCGGAATGATACGTGAATAGTTCATACGTGTCGGGCCGATCACACCGATTGCGCCCACAAGCTGACTGGAGCTGGAATGATAGGGCGCGACAATAAACGAACAGCCCGAAAGATTAAACAACTCATTGTCAGCGCCGATAAATATTTGTACCCCTTCCGCCGTATCGGCGAGCTCAAGGATTTTCAACATGGTTTCGTTGGTTTCCAAAGCTGAAAACAAAGCCCGGATGCGCTCAAGATCATCGATGGCGTTAACGTCTTCAAGCAAGTTCGCCTGACCACGGATAATTAACGTGCCGGGAATGGAGCTGGAATTATCATCGCCGCCCCAGGTTGCCAAGCCGGCTTCGACAACTTTCGCCGAGAGCGCATTAAGCTGATTGTGGCTTTGTTCGATCTCAGAATTGATTGCCAGGCGCGCTTCGTTGATGGTGCGGCCGACCAATCGCGCGTTGAGATAATTAGTAGCTTCGGTGAAGGCTGAGGCCGGGACATCCCGGGGAACCTCGATAATACGATTTTCAACCACCCCTTCCGCCGTCACCATGACCACCAAGGCGCGGCCCGGGCTGAGATTGACAAATTCGATATGTTTAAGCTCGGAATCGGTGGTTGGCGCCAACACCATGCCAGCGCAGTTGGAGAGGCCCGATAGAGTTGTGCCGGCTTCTTCCAAAACCCCTTCAACGCTTTTACCCGTGCCCGCCAAGCGGCTTTCGAGATCATTGCGTTCATCAGAGCTTAAATTGCCGACTTCCAGCAAGCCGTCGACAAACATGCGCAAACCGAGATCTGTTGGCATGCGCCCGGCCGAGGTGTGCGGCGCAAACAACAGGCCAAAATCTTCCAAATCCGCCATGACGTTGCGGATAGTGGCTGGTGACA
>JABIIH010000139.1 GCA_018649245.1 Rhodospirillaceae bacterium
GAAGACCATATAATTGCCGTTTTCGAGAATTTGGAAATCGTGCTGATGGCCAAGCTCCGGCCCACACCATTCAAATTTAAACTGACCGCTTTGTTTGTCGATCACGGCAATCAGATTGTTATGGCGAAAACTAACCATAATGTCGCCGTCCGGTGTCGCCATGATCGAGTTTGGATGGGCCCATTCAACGCGTCCCGCCATCGGCGCATTGGGATATTTTTCGATCTCAATATTTTCGTGCAAATGCCACTCCCAGACAGTTTCACCCTTGGGGTTCACTTCACGCACATAATCACCCCAGATACCTTCAGGGTGGGTGCGGCCATGCTCGCCACCCTGGACCCGGCTGGCATATTCTTCCGGTATCAACTCCCAGCCGAGATAGACCGTATTGCCGTTAGCACAGCGGCGGAAATCATGGTGCTGATAATCGTCGTGGTATTCCCAAACGATGTTGCCGTCCCAATCGAGCTCCTGAATTTTGCCGCCCTTGGCATTGAGACCGGGCGGGCCATCCGGCGTTTCAATCGCCGTCAGCAAATTTCCATTGGGCAGGAGATAGCTGTAATTGCCGGGCTTTGCCGCCAAATCCCACTGGTGGAGAATTTCACCATTCATGCCGATTAAGTACGTCACTTTATGCAGCAAGGGTGAAAACAAGGTAACGCCGGGTGTCGCCCGGGCGCGGTCATACTCAGTCACCCCAAACTTTGAAAAACGCATTGGAAAGTCCCCTGAATTTTATTTTATTTTTAATTTGATAGCTTAAGCAAGATCAAGAACGGCCGTCCTATACCAATCAGGTATCACCGATATCTGACGGCAACAGAGAAACTACCCTGTATTATTCTGGTAAATCAATTTCGAGAATCGCCATGTTGAAATCATAAGAGACCTCACCCTCATCATCATCCCGATAGATGGTGCCAATAAACTCTTCGGTTAAATATACTTCAACCGAGGATTCGGATTTAATGCGATCAACAATGCGAAAATGTTCATTGCCGAATTTATCGCGGAGGTAGGTTTGAAGTTTTTGAACTTCTAATTCAGTCACGATGTTCTCCTGATATTATTCAAGTTAGTTACTCTGCGGCAGCAGATTGTTCATCCAAAATTTGTGCGGCTAAGGATTCACGGCGATGGAGACTTTTCTTAAAAACCTCATCAAAATCTTCTGATACCGAATTGATCACGGCCTCATTACTGAGCAAGGCTTCGGACCAGGCTTTGATTTTTGGAAAATCATCCAGCACGTTGGTCGGGTTGATCGCCTCGACCATATTAAAGCGCATGAGGAAAGGCGCATAAGCGGCATCGACCAGACATAAAGTATCGCCATTAAAATAGGGCCCGTCATTTTCCCGGCGCGATAGGGAGTCTTCGATCTTGGTCAAAGTTTTAGGCAAATCCTCCAGACCCTTGGCCTGATCTTCCTTGGTTTTGGCATACGCCACCTTGCCCAAGGCACCCGCCCAGCCGGTAGTAAAATCGGTCCAGGCCCGGTTACGCGCCCGCTTGATCGGATCTGTCGGGTGCAATTGCGGTGACACCATTTCATCCAGGAACTCAGCGATGGCGTTTGATTCAAATAAGACATCGTCATCCACTTTAAGCACCGGCACTTTGCCATGCGGCGAAATTTCCAGAAACCAGTCCGGTTTGCTGTCAGCAGTAATATAGGTCACTTCAAAATCGACTTTTTTAGCACGCATCACAATCACGGCGCGCTGAACCCATGGTCAGGTTTTGAAGCTGATTAAATGATATTTGGTCATTTTTTACCCCTTTTATAGGTGGCGGATGGTGCCATATGCGCCCCGGAGATTCAATTGCTATTCACTTTCTATTCGGGGTCTAAATTGGGTCAATTAAAGACTGGCCCGGGTGCAGGGCTTTCAATTAATCAGGAAAACTGTATAACACCTTGGAATCCCGATAAAAATCAGGGTAAAACTACTTTTATGAAGCAAGTTATTCAAAGCGCGCGGTCGGGCGACCTTAGGGTCAAAGATGTCCCGGCGCCGGCTGCCGGCAAAGGCGAAATTCTGGTCCATAGCGGGGCTTCGCTGATCTCGGCGGGCACTGAGCGCATGGTGGTTGAATTCGCTAAAAAAAGCCTTGCCGGTAAAGCCAAGGAACGGCCTGATCTGGTCAAAAAAGTTCTGAGCAAAGCCAAAACCGACGGCATTATGGCGACCATTAAGGCCGTGCTGTCCCGGCTCGATGAGCCCCTACCTTTAGGATATTCCGCTGCTGGTACCGTAATTGCTGTTGGCCCTGGCCTAGAAGGCAATTTCCGGGTTGGTGAGCGGGTGGCGATTGCCGGGGCGGGATTGGCTAATCACGCCGAGATTAATGCCGTGCCGGAAAATCTCGCCGCCCCAATCCCCGAAGGCGTCAGTGATGAAGAGGCCGCTTTCGGCACCATCGGCGCCATCGCGCTTCATGCGGTGCGTAATCTTGACGCTAAATTGGGTGAAGTTGTTGCGGTTCTGGGCGCTGGTCTGGTCGGCCAAATGGCGGCGCAGTTTTTAGCGCTTTCAGGCGTTCGCACCATTGTCCTCGATTATGATCAAGCAAGGCTTGATCTCGCGGCCCAACTCGGTGCTGAGAAATGCCTCAACTTGTCAGACAATGGCATTGAGCAAAATGTGCTGGCCCTTACAAATGGCCTCGGCTGTGACGGGATTTTGATTGCCGCAGCAACAGCTTCGAGCGAACCGTTCGAGACGGCCGCTGCTATCGCCCGCGACCGAGCGCAGGTGTGCATGGTCGGGCTCAGCGGCACTGAATTTCCCTATGCGGCGTTCATGAAAAAAGAACTCTCGATCATTGTTTCGCGCTCTTATGGACCGGGCCGCTATGATGAAGATTATGAAGCCCGAGGGATTAAATATCCGGCTGGTTTCGTGCGTTGGACCGAAACCGAAAATCTGCGTGAAGTGATGCGTCTACTGGCCTCACCGTCAGCGCAAAAACTGGATGTCACGTCGCTTATTTCGCATCGTTTCGCAATCGATACAGCCGAAGATGCTTTTAAGATGGTGCTGGAAAAAACCGAACCCCATATGGGCGTGATCTTGAGCTATCCGGAATCAGTTTCCGATGTTCCCGCCAAGATTAGCCCTGCGAACCCTAAATCTGGCGATTGTGTCTTGGGCGTTATCGGCGCCGGCAATTTCGCCAAGGCCGTATTGCTGCCGGAATTGAAAAAACTAAATGGTGTGAGATTGCACACACTGGCGACCAAACGCGGCTCTTCGGCAGATCACGCCCAGGAGACTTTTGGTTTCGAACAGGCCACGACGGATGAAGCAAGCGTGCTGGGTAACCCGGATATCAATGCTGTGCTAGTCGCCACTCGTCATGACAGCCATGCCGAGCTCACCGCCAGCGCCTTAAGCGCCGGTAAATCAGTATTGGTCGAGAAACCTCTCGGTCTCAACCGGGAAGAAATCGCCATTGCGCGGGCAGCCCGTGAGAATTCCACCGGCTTTTTCCAGATTGGTTTTAACCGCCGCTATGCACCGTTGGCTATTCAGGCGAGAGCTGAACTTGTCAAGATCGACGGCCCGCGGTTTATGGTGTTCCGCATCAATGCCGGACATATTCCAGGCGACAGTTGGCTCCAAAACGCCGATGAAGGTGGCGGGCGGATTATCGGTGAAATGTGCCACTTTATCGATCTCGCCCGCTATTTTGCCGGCTCACCCATTGTTTCGGTGCAGGCGGATGCGGCGCGCAATTCAGATGGGGCCGCTGATGACGTCTCGGCCACGCTGCGCTTTGAAGACGGCAGCCTCGCTACCATCGCTTATACCAGTCTCGGTGATGCCGCTGTTGCGAAGGAGAGTTTTGAGATATTTGCCGGCGGCACGGTTTTGAACTTGGATAACTTTAGGAGCCTCAGTGTGACCACGGATGGCTCAACTCAAAACCACACCAGTGGCGGCCAGAACAAAGGTTTTGCGGGTGCCCTTAAAGCGTTTGCCGAGGCCGTTTCAGCGGGAGGCCCAGCGCCGATAGATGAAAATGAACTGGTCGAAAGCAGTCTCGCCACGATAGCCGTGTTAGACTCGCTGCAATCCGGCCAAAGGATAGACCTGGGAATAGATTTATGAGGCAGATAGAAGAATGACGGATCAGGCTAATCTGGCAACCAGTGTTGAAGCGCTGGCAAATGCGAAAGTGCTTTGCATTGGTGATGTCATGCTGGACCGCTTTGTTTACGGCGA
>JABIIH010000073.1 GCA_018649245.1 Rhodospirillaceae bacterium
CAGGGCGTCTCAGTTTGGACAAACCCCACCAGGGTGACGGCAAGACAACTCAAGCCACCGATATAACCTAACCCCCAGCCCCAGCCCGACCAGCGGCCAAGCATTTTGCGGGGTGCTAGGTCCGGTAGCATGGCGTTATAAAACACCATCCCCATTTCAAAAGCGAAGTTACCCAGGCCGGCTAAAATTAGCGCCAGCATAACAAAACTGACATCGGGCTGAATCTGCCACAGCAAAGCGCTGGCTATGATGGTCAATACAGTAAATACAAATAGCCACGGTTTACGGCGTCCGCCTTTATCAGCAATTGAACCTAAAATTGGCGCGATTATAGCGACACCGAGGGCAGAGATCGACATTGCCCAGCCCCATTGCGCTGTCCCGGTGACAACGTCTTTGGCAACGCCTTTGGTGAAATAGGCGGCAAAGACAAAGGTAATAACAACGGTTGGAAAAGCTGAATTAGCCCAATCATAGAGACACCAGGCAATTAGGCCCTTTTTCGTGGCGGGCCCGCTCTGGTTCTCTGCACTCAACTCAGCCGCTCGCCAAGGTTCCGAGATGACGGCTGGCCACCGCCAGCATCGACAAATCAACCTGTTCGGCAGATTCCAACTCTTTCATCATTTGAGTAGATTGATCCATTGCGCCGGCGTTTGTTTTTTGCCAATCCGCCAGCGGATTACTCGCTCCATTGGCGGCGTTCACAACATTGGTCGTAATGCCCCGCTGATGCGCATACAGCTCTTCAATCACAGCGGCAGAGGCCAGTTTTTGCCAATGATTATCGGCCGGAAGTTTTTCTGCACTGTAGCGCAGCCAGCCAAGCCCTAGGCTCTCACCAACCTCAAAATAAAGCGTTGCGACATTCTCCAGCTTCATCTTGCAGGACGCCGCAGTGCGCACGATATCGAGCGCCGAAACCAATAATAATAAATAAGCCACGCGTTTTGCCAATTCCTTCGGCACGCCTTCCAAGGTATAGCGGTTGGCACGGAAATTAACTCGATCTGTTACATCATCCGGTAAGATGCTCTCAATCTTACCTGTCAAAGTATTAATCGAAGCAGCAAACTCCTTAATATTGTCGCCAATATCGATTGGTTGTGGGGTGTTTCTTAAGAACCAAAGTGTGGCGCGCTCGATCAACTGATTGACGTCTTTCAGCATGACAATTTGCGTGTCAGCTGAAACCTTATTATCAAGCGCTTCAATACCAGCCCAAACCTCCTCGAGCCCAAAAGCATCACGCGTGGTGATAAAGGCTTTGGCAATTTCAACTGGGCTAGCGCCGGATTTCTCGTTCAGGCTGGCAACGAAGGTGCCACCAACCCGATTGATCAGGCTGTTGGTCACAATGGTGGCAATAATTTCCCGATTCAAACGATGTTGCAAAATCTCCTTGCGATAAATCTTTCTAAGATTGGTTGGAAAATAATCTATCAGATCCTGCTGCAGCTCCTGTGCGTCCGGCAAATCAGAAGCTAAAATCACGTCGTAGAGCCACAGTTTTGAGTAGGGCAGAACAATCGAAATTTCCGGCCTGGTTAAGCCGATATTTTCCTTCTCACGATCCTGCAAGGTTTCTTCATCCGGCAGGAATTCAACGACCCGGTCCAGTCGCCCGGCACGCTCCATTTCACGGATAAATCGCGCCTGCAAGTCAAGCAGCTCGACATCTTGAGATTCGATTAAAGAGATCGCCTGTGACTGCAGATAATTATCCCGCAACACCAGCAGCCCAACTTCGTCGGTCATCTTCTCCAACAATTTATTGCGCTGGGTTCCCGATAGTTTGCCTTTGGAGACCACAGAATCGAGCAGGATTTTAATGTTAACTTCATGATCCGAGCAATCAACGCCGGCTGAGTTGTCAACTGAATCCGTGTTCAGGCTGCCACCATTTAAGGCATATTCGATACGGCCCAATTGAGTGGCACCGAGATTGGCTCCCTCACCAACTACCTGGCAGCGCAATTCCTTAGCATTGATCCGCACGGCATCATTGGCCCGATCACCGGCATCACCATGCGACTCGCTGGAGGCTTTGATATAGCTGCCAATGCCGCCAAACCACAATAGCTCCACTTCAGCGGTCAGCAGCATCTTAATCAGCTCATTGGGAGTCACTTGGGTTTTGCCAAAGCCAAAACGCTCTCTAATTTGTGGCGAAAGGGTGATCGATTTAGCACTGCGTTCAAATATGCCACCGCCTTTTGAAATCAGCGCTTTGTTATAATCAGTCCAGCTAGAGCGCGCTAGATTGAACAAACGTTGACGCTCGGCATGACTTTTCGCCGGGTTTGGCTCCGGATCGATAAAGATATGCAGGTGATTAAAAGCAGCCAGCAACTGGGTCTGTTTTGACAGCAACATGCCGTTGCCGAAGACGTCACCTGACATATCGCCAACACCAATTACCGAGAACATCTCGTTTTGAATATCCTTGCCGATTTCACGGAAATGCCGTTTCACTGATTCCCAGGCGCCGCGGGCAGTGATGCCCATTTTTTTGTGGTCATAACCGATGGAGCCACCGGAGGCATAGGCATCGCCCAGCCAGAAACCGTAATCGATCGATACACCATTGGCGATATCTGAAAATGTCGCCGTGCCTTTATCGGCGGCGACAACCAAATACGGATCATCGGCATCCCGGCGCACAACGTCTCGTGGCGCCACAACTTTAGCACCTTTGTAGTTATCGGTGATATCAAGCAAGCCACCCATGAACATTTTGTAGCAGGCTATACCTTCCTCAATGAACGCTTCGCGGCCACCTTCAGCAGGTGGGCGTTTGACAACAAACCCGCCCTTCGAGCCAACCGGTATAATCACCGTGTTTTTCACCATCTGGGCTTTCATCAGACCGAGAATTTCGGTGCGAAAATCCTCTGGGCGATCCGACCAGCGCAGCCCCCCACGCGCCACCATGCCACCTCTGAGATGCACAGCCTCAAAACGCGGTGAATAAACAAAGATCTCACGCAACGGTCGCGGTAACGGCAATTCTTCAATTTTTTCACTATCAAGTTTCACTGCCAAATATGATTTTGGCTCACCGGTTTCGGTGTTTTGATAGAAATTAGTTCTGAGTGTTGAATCAATGGCGTTCAGGAAACGCCGCAAGATCCGGTCTTCATCCGCGCTGGCCACTTTATCGAGGGCACCAAGTATTTTTTGCTGCAAACGGATAACCCGGCGGTTATGGCCGGCTTGCGCTGCCGGGTCAAAATGGGCTTCAAAAAGCTGCACCAAATTGGCGGTAATACCGGTATTGTTGCACAGCGCTTGTTCCATATATTCTTGGCTGAACGGTGCCTTGGCCTGTTTGAGATATTTTGCGTAAGTACGAAGAATGACAATTTCCCGCCAATTTAGCCCGGCTCCAAGGACCAAGGAATTAAATCCATCGCTTTCCATTTCGCCATGCCAAACCCGGCTAAAGACTTCATGAAAATTTACCCGCGCCGTATCGACATCCACGCTGGAGCCATCACGGGTTACCAGGCCAAAATCATGGATCATAATAACATCATGGTCTTCATGACCGGGCCGAACGATATGAGGAACTTCGTCGATAACTTTGAGCCCCATATCCTCAAGCATCGGAATAACGTCAGACAACGGCAGCGGCACATCAGGATGAAATACCTTGAAGCGAACTTCACTGCCTGTGGTATTGTCTGGTTGGTAAAAATGGAGGTTGAGATCATCACCCTCAACAACTTGCTCTAATCTTGAAATATCTTCAATCGCCACGGCAGCATTAAAGTTTTCCTGGTAATTTGCCGGGAAGGCTTTGCCATAGGCGCTCGATAATTGTGAGCCTGCATCTTCGCCGTGGACGGCGACAAGTTCGCCATCGAGTTGATCGCTCCAGGATTGAGCGATTTCCGCTAAATCTGCTTCGATTTTAGCAATTGAAACTCTTTTGTTTAAACCACCCGGAGTGCCGACGACGATGTGCAGACGGGCCAACGGAGCATCACCGAATTCGGTATTAAAAAAGGAAACCTTGCCGCTGAAAGACTCGGCCAGAAGATCCTGAATTTTTAACCGCAGGCTAGTTGTGAAACGGTCACGCGGTATAAAAACCAGGCAAGAAATAAAGCGGCCAAAATTATCCCAGCGCGTAAATAAGGCGACCCGCTGGCGCTCCTGGAGATGCAGGATACCCATACTGATATCCAGCAGATCATCTCCTTGAATTTGAAACAGTTCATCCCGCGGATAGGTTTCGAGAATATGCGCCAAGGCTTTGCCGTCATGACTGGCTGGTGCAAAACCTGCTCTGGCGATGACAGTATCAATTTTACGTCTGAGGAAGGGTATGGATTTAGGACTTGAACT
The DNA here is from genome assembly GCA_018649245.1 of Rhodospirillaceae bacterium. Taxonomy (GTDB): domain Bacteria; phylum Pseudomonadota; class Alphaproteobacteria; order Rhodospirillales; family UBA2165; genus TMED23. The sequence goes on from JABIIH010000073.1 coordinate 4,354, forward strand.
ATACGCAACGGAGGTAAAGAGACCGATAATCAGCCTCTCACCAACCACTTTGCCCGCTTTGTTGAATTTTTTGACGGCGATCGTATCCATCATGACAGTACGATGAACTGTCGAGCGCACATCGGCCTTGCTGATAACCACGGGATCCGAACGGCGGATAAAGGCGCGCACTTCGCGCGGCATCACTTCCATGTGACGCAGTTCTTTTAAAACAATGCGTTTCGGGTCACGCAGCACGCCCATTCCGCTTTTAGGATTTACGCCAACCTTGGCCTTGCTCCCCGTTCCCTTGAAATCATATTCGCGATAGCCGAGAAAAGTGAAATTATTGTCATGAGCCCATTGCAAAAAATCTTGAGCTTCGGTCAGCTCACCAGCATTTTTACTTGTCATCCGAAGTTTCAACTCATTGATAAGATCCAGCACCTGGCTGCGCATGTACTGCCAATCTTCGACACTTGCCCGGACATCGCTGAGGACAGCAGCTATTTCATTTTGCAGTTCTTTGAGACGCGCTGCTGGAGAAAGTTGCGAAATTTCAAAACTCATAACCGCTTCACCGGTTACTGATTTATCAGAACTATCGTGTGATAGAATATCCTTAAGCGAGCCGTCTTTGCTGCGCATCATGCGGTAAATGGGATGAACGACCAAATGGACTGTGAGGCCAAGTTGCGCCAAATTGGCGGTAACTGAATCTACCAGAAACGGCCTATCCCCTGTAACAATCTCGATAAAGGTACGGTCGCTGTCCCAGCCATGAGTTGATTTAGCCGGATTAAAAACGCGTATTTTGATTTCACCGGATTTACGCTTCTGGCTGAAATTCCATACCGAGTTCGCCGTACTGGCCAGCGATAATATTTCCTTATCCAATAAATCTTGAACTGGTACATTGGCAAAAAATTGACGAATAAATTTTTCCTGGCGCAAAGACGGTTTGCGTTTGGCCACCACCTTGGTCGACCGAATTACCTTTTTGATGAGGTCCGTCTTTTGCCTGCTCGACGTTGAACTCATACTTAAACCCCCGTGAATATAATTTGGTTGGTATTTTAAATAACTGATTTCTAGATATTAAGTTGGTATTTCGAAACGTTATCCCAATGATGTTGTATCATAAAGTGTCTTCTAATTATTATTAATAATATGGCTTCAATTTCGTTAAAATTAACCTTAATTCAAATTTAGATTGGTATCTAAGGATTTGAGTGAAAACAATTAAACGCAACTAAGGTAATATCTATGGTCACTTCGCCGTCCGAAAATCAAAAACGCCACCCGGTTAATATCCGCTTTAGTCTGCCTTTTTTGGCCCGCCGTTATTTTCTAACGATCGTCGGTGGTTCCGAACAGCGGGGACCGGAGAGACGGGCTGTTGAGCGCCAGAATAACCCGATAAAAACCGCCACAAATGTCATCTTCGTCGCCGGTTTTGCGATATTGTTCTATCTCGTCGGCTTTATCGCCATCGCCATTCAATCTTCAATTGTCGAATTTTGATTGCACCAGATGGCCACAGTTTCACAAACCGATTTCAACCAGGCGCTGCTTGATCATCAAGCAGGGCGTTTGGCGGAAGCAGAGGCGGTTTATCGAAATTTTGCTACTCAAACGCCGGATAATGCCGATGTGTGGCACTTATTAGGAGCACTTTGTCAGCAAAAAGGTGCTATTTCGGAAGCGCAACAATATTTAGATCGCGCACTTGAACTAAATCCGGATTTCCCCGAAGCGCTGAATACCCGCGGTATTTTATTGAAAGACCTGGGACAGTTGGCAGATGCTGAAAGTGATTTCAGAGCGGCCCTCGGCTTGGTTCCTGACTTTCCCCAAGCGCTGACAAATTTGGCGGAAATCAGACGTCTTATCGGAGATTTTGATGAAGCCACGAAACTCAATAAACAGGCCATCGCCAGCGCGCCCGATTTAGCCTCTGCCCATAATAATTTAGGCGCCACTCTGCGGGATTTGAGCGATTTCGAAGCAGCCATTACTGCCTTCAAACAAGCCCTGAGCCTTGATCCAAATCTGGTTGATGCTGAAATTAATCTGGCGGCGACGCTGAATTTGGCTGGCCACGCCGCTGAAGCCCTTATTTTGGCCCAAAAAGCAGTTGAAAAAGCACCTGATTATGCACCCACGCACAATGCTCTTGGATTGATTTATTTTGACAGTGGAATGATTGAGGAAGCCAGTGCCTGCTTTGAAAAAGCGTGTCATCTAGACTCAGATTATGGCGAGGCCCAGGGCAATTTTGCCAATTGTTTAGCCCGTCTTAATCAGCTTGAAGATGCCATCGATCATTACGACATCGCCTTAAGGACTGAGCCGGACAATGCCGATATTTGGGCTAATAAAGCCGCGGCTTTGCAGGCACAAAATATCCTTATCGATGCTCTTGAGGCGGCTGAGACAGCGCTGCAACTTAGCCCGGATCATGCCGATGGACATTGGAATCGAGGCATCGCCCGCCTGATTTCAGGAGATTTTACCGGTGGTTTGGCTGATTATGAATGGCGCTGGCGATTACCGGAGTTTAAAACGCGTCAATTTAATGCTCCTCAGTTGGCTACCCTAGGTGAAATTGACGGAAAAACTGTCCTCATCCATTCCGAACAGGGCTACGGCGATACCATCCAGTTTGTCCGTTATGTCCATTTGTTGGTTGACCATAATCCGCAGAAAATATTGCTCGAAACCCACGAGCCCCTAAAGCCGTTGATGGCCGCAATGCCAGCTATTTCGCAGGTGTATTTGCGAGGAGAATCTTTACCGCCTTTTGACGCCCATATTCCAATTATGAGCCTGCCGCATCTTTTTGATACCACCCTTGAAACAATTCCGGCAAAAACACCTTACCTCACGGCAGCTGCGGCTTGTACCCTCGATCTTAGTAGTGAAACAAAACTCAGAATTGGGCTTGTTTGGGCCGGCCGGCCAAGCCACAAAAACGACCGCAATCGCTCGATACCGATCGAGACGCTCGCGCCTCTTTATGAGGTTGAGAAAGCAGCATTTTATAGCCTGCAACTCGGTAAAAATACCACGGATATTGCCAGTATTCCGGCGATTACCGATTTAAGCACCTATTTGACCGATTTCGCCGCGACGGCTGCGATCATTGAGCAGTTGGATCTGATTATTACGGTGGATACGGCGGTCGCACATTTGGCAGGGGCATTGGCAAAAAAATGCTGGCTATTACTACCCTTCGCGCCGGATTGGCGGTGGTTACTGGAGCGTAATGACAGCCCGTGGTATGCCAGTATAAAATTGTTTCGCCAATCCGAACCAGGAGATTGGCCGGCCGTCATTAAAGCAGTTGTCCAGGAACTGGAAAATTAAGCTGATTCAGCGCTCAGGCCAAATTGAGAGAGCCCTTCTTCCAAATAATCCGGCAAGAGCGGCATACCAAGCAGGTATTCAGCCGTCCGGTCATTATGCTCATCAGTGGCAATTTTAACCGCCTCATCCCAGTCATCGATGGTAAAATCGCCACGGCCAACCCAGGCAAGGGCAACGATCTGACATTGGTCATCATCATTAATTGATCTGATCCAGGCTTTTACTTCATCAAAAGTAGCGTCATCATTTTCTTCATCGGCAACGACCGATAGAGATTCTTGAAAGCTCTCATCCTGGATGTCGTTTTCGGTCAGACCTTCGACTTCAACTTCCTCATGAACGGCATCCTGAGCTTCAAACTCGCGGGATTTAGCGATAATGAAAGCAATTTTATCTACATCTACTTCAAACATCGTTTTTCTCCAATTAACAACATAAATATACTAATCTCATGCATCAATGTTGCCTTGATAGAGATCAAAATTACAAACCGATTTTATACACTTTTGCCGCGGTATCAAAAAATATCAAGCGCTGTTGATCCTCGGGTAAATCTTTAAGGCTCTGACGAAACGCCTGGATCAAATCCGGATATTCGGTCCAGATTTTTTCAATCGGAAAATTACTGCCGTAAAGACATCGCTCGGCGCCAAACAACGCCAGGCATTGGCCGGTAATATCAGCAATAAAATCAACCGAATTTTCATGAATAAACGTGCCCAAGCCGGAAAATTTACAATATATATTTGGCGCTTGAGCGAGCCTTTTCATGCCATCCAGCCATACTACCATACCGTCCTTTGACGTATCTTCGGGCATACCGCAATGCTGTAAAACCATTGAGGTGGCTGGAAATTCCGTTGCCAATTCAGCCGCATCTTTCATTTGTGAGGCAAAAACTTGCAGCTCAAACGACCAACTGTATTCCTGTAACAGAGCAAAGTTTTGCCGCCAGATTGACTCTTTCATCACATCGGGTGCTGGGGCAAATTTGTAGAGCGGATTTTCGTGCCAGTGTAATTGTTGGCGAATGCCGCGCATCAGTGGGAACTGGCTTAGTTCTTTTAAGGTAACCGCACAAGATTCAGATGAAAAATCGGCATAGCCCATTATAGCTTTAATCATCCCGTATAGGTCGGCTGTTTCCTGGACCCAGCGGACTTCATCGATTTCTTTGCCGGCCGGCCAGTTAACCTGAATATAAACGGAGCCTACGACTCCTTCCGGCTGCACATCGCTGATAAATTCCTTAACATCGTAATCGCGCCGGATCGCATCATAGTCACCAAAAATTCGGGGTTGGGTTGGGCCGTTGAGCCAGGCGAGATCGGCCAAACGCCAAATATGGTGATGAGCGTCAATTGCTTTAAAATCCTTTGGCAACGGAATATCCTTTATTATTCGTTAGATTTGTTCAACCTTACACTAAAGCCTTTTTATGAGGTCTCGTAAAATATGAATTCCGACCGGCCGAAACGCAAACCACTATTTTCGATCACTGCCGTCCTGGTGTTTGGCTCGGCTGGGGCAACTTTAATTGCCGTGGGATTAGCGTTGTTTTTGGGCTTCACCAGTGCCGCGAAAAATACGTTTACGTTGTTATACGGTCAATCTGAGCAGCTCATTGACGGTTTAACTGAAACCATTTCTCAAGAATTGACGCCCATTCAACGCCAGGCTGCCTTTGTCGCCCAGCAAGTCCGTGAAGGCGCCATTGATCCACGCGATACGCTTGAATGGCAGAGATATGTCGAAGCAATTCCAGCGGCCACACCACAAGTCGCCACCATCGGATTTATTTCGAGAACCTATGATGCGTCGGTGTATGCCGTGCGCGCCGGTGAACTCGTTCAAATTAATCTCGGTCACTTTGAGCAGGTCCGAAAAGTGATCGATGGGGTGACCAACCCCATGCGGCCGCAATGGCACCGTCCAGCCTTGGCACCGCGCAGCACCAAAATAGAGTTGATGATATGGGTCCCATTGTTTGTCGATGGTGAATATATCGGTATTTATTTCGAAGCCGTCGCCGCCGCCGCGCTAACGCGTCGGCTCACCAGACAAACCCGCGGTTCAGGCATTACGCCGTTTATTCTTTATGACAATTCCTGGGTGCTGATGCACGCCAACATACCGCAATGGCAACGCGATCAGGAAAATTATGGTAGTCGGCCACCACCGCTCGCCATGCGGCCGGAAGACGTGCCTTTACCTGAAATTGATCAGCTTGGCGACCCCATTTTAAGCAACTTCTGGACCGCCAAACGGGCCTTTATTGATCGCGACGCCGGCAAAACCTTGACCCGTGTGACCCAGGCACCGCTGGGTGACAATCGCTTTATTTACGTCTTTCGCCACATTACCGACTATGGCAAGCGCCCCTGGATCATTGGCGGCTATTTCAGCGAGAGCTTGCGCAGCGATGTCTTTGAAACCATGCGCGATCTGGTCATCGGCGGCATCATCGTTATCATCTTGGCTGTCGGCGTCGCCATTATCATCGGCAAACTAACCGCCCGGCCGGTGTTGCGCCTGGCCCACGCTGCAAGTGCGTTTCGCGAAGGTGATTTGAACGATGTGCCCTATGTCGCGCCGTCGCGCCTTAAGGAAATGGACGAAGCGGCGACCTCGTTCAATCACATGATCGACGGCTTGAAAGAGCGTGAAACCATCCGCAATCTGTTTGGTAAATATGTCCCCGAACGAGTCGCTGAGAAATTATTGGCAGCCGATGGCGCGCTCGAACCTCAGGCAGCGGAGGCGACAATCCTGTTTGTCGATCTCGCCGGTTTTACGAATTTATCGGAGCAGCTCAAGCCGCAAGAAATTGTCGATATTCTCAACACCTATTTTTCTGCGGTCGTCGATATCATCGAACAAAATAGCGGCGTCATTACGCAGTTTCAGGGCGATGCCATTTTGGCCATTTTCAACGTACCGATGCCGGATGAAGATCATGCTGCCCACGCCATCAACGCGGCGCGCGAAATTCATCGTGAGATCAACGGCTCACTGTTTATTGGTCAGAAACTGTCCTGTCGTATCGGTATCAATACCGGCTCAGTGATTGCTGGAAACGTCGGCGCTCAAGCGCGGTTGAACTACACCGTTCATGGTGATGCCGTTAACTTGGCGGCCCGGCTCGAACAGCTTAATAAGGAGTTCGGCACCGGTACCTTAGTCTCGGCCTCTACTGTTGCCTTAGTTAGTGGTGAGAATTTTGAACCCAAGGGCGAAGTTGATATCCGTGGTAAGGTCGAGAAAGTAACGGTCTACAGTTTTACCGATTAAATGTCATAAGTTTGCTATCGGCCGAGAATTACCTTATCGCTTGAGCCATGACAGCTTTGCTTAACTTGACCGGCTGGGAGCTGCTGGCTCTCGCCGCCTTCACCAGCATCGGCGGGTTTATGCGAGGCTTTGCCGGCTTCGGCACGACACTGATTATGGTGCCGTTATTTTCGCTAATCATCGAACCGGTCGAAGCGGTGTTTATTGGCCTGGCGATTGATGCCACAGCGACCATTCCGCTGGCCCCTAATGCCTTCCGTCAAGCCGAGTGGAAGCCGATCATTCCGCTGATGACGGCGAGCTTTTTGGTCACGCCACTCGGCGCTTATATTTTGGTCATCGCTTCGGCTGATACAATGCGGCTGGCGATTGCGGCGATGGTTATTTTTTCGGCATTGCTGCTGCTGAGCGGTTGGCGCTATCGAGGTGAACGCACGCCGCTGTTATCTTTTCTGGTCGGTGCAATATCCGGCACTATTGGCACCGCAACTGCAGCCGGTGGTCCTCCCGTGGCAGTTTACTTTATGAGCGGTCCGTCTTTGGCCGCTCAAATTCGGGCAAGTCTCAATTGTATGGCCATTATTAAACTATCAATTTCAGCAATGGCGATTGCCTATGCCAGTTCATTTACCGCGGCGACCTATTACACGGCATTAGCTCTGCTGCCGGTGATGCTGGGCTTTTCCTGGGTCGGATCAAAATTCTTCCACGGTGTGTCGGATGAAAAATTTCGCCGTCTGCTAAATTTTATTTTGATTCTGGTGGGTGTGGCGATCATCGCCCGGACTTTCTTGTTGTAAAACAAAAAAACTCAGATGCAGTTGCCCACATCTGAGTTTCCTTAAGTCTGGTCGAGACTAATCTAAATCAAGATTGAAGAAGTTAATCGCGTTGGTACGACCAATTTGCAGACGCTCCTCTTCAGTAATAACCTGCGTAGCGTCAAACCAGTCACAGGCGTCCTCCATACTTTCGAACGGATAGTCGGCTGAGAAGAAAGTGCGCTCAATGCCAACCACATCCAAGCAGCAGCGGAAGGTTGGGTCACTGAAGTTACCGCTGGTCGTAATCATAAAGTTCTCGAGAAAATATTCACCCAAGGGCTTGCTACCGCGATATTCACGACGCGAGAACCTCATTCGTGCATCAATCCGCCATAAATCATAGGGAATATGCTCACCCAAATGGCCGATGAATATCTTGAGGTCGGGATAATCATCAAACATGCCGGAGCCACACATACGTAAAGCGTGACCAGCGGTTTCAACGGCAAAGCCCCAAGGAGCTGATTTAAGCCAGGGATGACCATCATAAATCGGTGCCCGAGATGGTAATTGCATCCTGGGGTGCAGATAGAACGGGACATTTAATTCAGATACCGTAGCCCAAAAGCTGCGGTATTCGGGAATGTCATAATAGATCGCCGAATCCGGCACATCTTTCTGGGTAAAGCCGTTCACCATCGCACCTTTAAATCCCATTTCTTTGACACAGCGGGTGAGTTCCGCCGAGGCGGCGTCCGGGTCCTGCATTGGCAGAGCAGCGAAAGCGCCGTAGCGTTTAGGATGCCGGGTGACGGCTTCCGCCATCGCGTCATTGGCTTTTTTAGCAACTTCAATGGCTTCATTGGTGTCGAGAATAGCTTGCACGCCAGGGGCATTGTTCGACAGGATAGCAAACTCAATGCCGTTCTTATCCATCAATTCAAGACGTTCATCGTCCATATCGAGAATTTGACGTTCAAACTTGTCCCATATACCAGAATCACCGGCAAAAGCTTTGGTTTCGCCGAGCGTTTCGGCAATGGCCATATGTTCTTCAAAAACGATTTTTCCTTGCATCTGAAACTCCTCCTCCTTTATTGGCCCAGCTCGGGTCCAAATTGATCTTTCAGAGCGTGATCACTCTGAATTAAAAACAGAAAGTAATTTTGAGAATTTGATTAAAGTCTATTTCTCAGCGAATTAAACCAGTTATTTTTTATTGTCCGCATTGCGAACACAGAAAATAGGCCTTACCCAAAGGCGCGCTGACGGCGGGTTTTTTCTTCTTCACTGAGAAAATTGTCCATCTGCTTTAGGTCTTCATACTCTTGTTTAGTGGTTTTGCGGTCACCCCAGGGGATGTTCAGTTCCGGCAGTGGCCCATCGGCATTAACCAGCTGAGCAGATAAAGACTTAAAGAGCTCAAACAAGGCCAAATAAGCCTTGATCTCGAGCGTACTGACACTTGTGTCGGGCGGAATATCGAAGTGACCAATACCGACAATAGCTCCCTCATCAACCTGCTCAGCCATCACATGCGCCGTGACGCCAAACTGAACTGCGCCGTCATAAACCGCGAAATTGGCTGGATACACGCCGGGATAGGCCGGCGGGCCGGGATGAAAATTATAAGACGGGCCGTCTACAACGGCCAAAATTTCGGCGGGTACAATAATAGAGGTACAATAGGCAATCAGCCGCCGCCCGCCAGCGGGCTTGGGACTTTTTACAGCTTGCTCAAGCGCTTCGGCAGATAATACCGGCGTCACCGTAAGCCCAGCCTTGAGCTCTTGCATAACCGCCGTCAAATGAGGCACTTCAGCTTCACCGGTCAATAGAATTATCTCGTTTGGCATCACCTGCTTATCCCAATGAATCTCTGTTTATTGAGAGCACTTATCATTTCATTTTTAATAGCGGGCGAAAACTAATAAATTATTTAACCAGGGAGATAATTGGGACGCGAACTAGTTCGAATGCCCTTTGATACAGCGCCAAACCCGCTCAGCCGTGAGGGGCATCTCCAAGTGACGGACGCCCAACGGTGAGAGCGCATGATTTACCGCATTACAGACCGCCGCCAAGGCCCCCGTCGTGCCAGCCTCGCCTGCCCCTTTGATACCAAGCGGATTGGTTTGCGACGGCACCGGGTTGCTGGAAATATCAAAGCTGCAGAAATCATCCGCCCGTGGCATGGCATAATCAAGAAAAGATCCTGAAATCAACTGACCCGTTTCCGGATCGTGATGAATGTTTTCCATTAATGCCTGACCCGCGCCTTGGGCGATTCCGCCATGAATTTGGCCATCCAGGGTGAGTTGATTGATCACCGTACCAACATCATCAACCGCCACATAGGAAACGATCCGCACCCGACCGGTGTCCTGGTCGATTTCAACTTCGCAGACGTGGCAACCGTTGGGATAACTGGCAACTTCGGGAAAATATACTGCTTTTTCAATCAAGCCTGGCTCAATCTCAGGCGGCAGCAAGCGTGGCATAAAGGCTGTCTTGGCAACTTCTTTGAGATCAATGGCTTTATCCGTGCCAGAGACTTTGAACATTCCGTTATCAAATTCCAAGTCGGTCTCGGCGGTTTCCAGCAGATGGGCGGCGATGCTGAGCCCTTTAGCGATAATCCGATCCGCCGCACCTCTGAGGGCAGCTCCACCGATCATAGCCGAGCGTGAGCCAATGGTGCCCGAGCCAAAACTGATCTGATCGGTGTCATCGTCAATGACCATAATGTCGTCGCTATCCAGACCCAGCATATCCGACAGCATGATCGTGTACATCGTCTCATGGCTTTGCCCTTGATCTTTGGTGCCGACCAAAAGCTTGACCGAACCGCTGGGATCAAAACGGATTTCCGCCTGTTCTGCAAAGCCACCACCGGAATGCTCGATCATGTTGGCGATGCCAAGCCCTCTAAGCTTTCCGTTCGCCGCGGCTTCAACTCGGCGGGTTTTAAAATTTTCAACATCGGCAGCGCTTAAGGCTAATTCCAAGTTCTGTTCAAATTCGCCGCAATCATATTTGAACATCAAGCCGGTTTGATAGGGCATGGCCTCAGCAGGAATGATATTGCGGCGGCGCAGTTCGACCCGGTCAATACCAGTCTCAAAGGCGGCTATATCGATCAGCCGCTCCAAGACATAGATTGCTTCCGGCCGACCGGCGCCGCGGTAGGGCCCGGTTGGTTGAGTGTTGGTAAAAACGCACGCCACTTCAACATGGATTGCCGGTGTCGTATAAACGCCGGCCAGGCTGCCAAGATTTGAAAAGGTCGGGATCATACTGGAAAAACCCGAAATATAAGCGCCCATATTGCAGGTCGTCTTAAGGCGTATACCCAAAAAAGCGCCGTTCTCGTCCAACGCCAATTCGGCTTCGGTAATTTGATCGCGGGCGTGATCATCGGCCAAAAAGGATTCGCTGCGTTCAGCGACCCATTTTACCGGTCGGCCTAAATCCCGGGCCGCCATCAGGCAAAGACGCACTTCGGGATAATGGCCTTCTTTGAGGCCGAAGGCGCCACCGATATCCCGGCACACCACCTGCATCTGGGTTTCCGGAATCTGAAACACGCTCTCAGCCAATTGGCGGCGGGTAAAGTGGGGAGTCTGAGTATCGCCGTAAAGCGTAAAGCGGTTGTCCTCTACACTGTAGGCTCCGACACAGCCTCTGGTTTCAATAGGGTTGGGGGCAATCCGGTTGATGAAAAAACGCTCGCTGATCACCTGGCTGGCGGCAGAAAAAGCGGCATCAACCGCCGCCTTGTCACCAATATCGGAAATGTTAGAAATATTATCGGGAAAATCAGCCCAAATCTGAGGACTTGCCGGATCCGTGGCCCTAGCGGTCGCTACCACCGTCGGCAAAGGCTCATAGGCAATCGTAACCAGCTCCGCCGCATGCTTGGCTTGATTAATGCTCTCGGCCACCACGAAGGCGACCGGATCACCAATACAGCGCACCGTATCACCGACCAGTCCAGGATGCGGCCGGTCGTAATCGGGCGAGCCATCCGGTCGGGTGCGAGGTGGAAAATGGGTACCGGTCCGGCCCAGTCCCTGTGCCACTACGTCGGCATAGGTATAAACCGCCAGCACCCCGGGAGCCGCTTTGGCTGCGGCAGTATCAATGGACAGGATATGGGCATGAGCGTGCGGCGAACGAACGGTATAGCCAAAAGCCAAATCAACCAGCGTGGTATCACTGACGTAGCGGCCACGCCCGGTAAGCAGGCGAGGATCTTCTGTCCGGGGGACCGATTGTCCCATACCCATTTTGCCCATGTGCTCTCCTTATCAAACTTTTAACCGACGACCCTAAGGAACTGGTGCGATCAATCAAGGCAGTTAGGCCGGCTTGGCGACCGGTCCAGCATAGGCGCCTTTTGTATCCGGGAAAAATTTCTGCATCAAGCGGAAGGCGCAGATATCCTTGGTACCGTCCATATGCGAGAACATCAGAGCATCTCGTAAATATTTTTCCACTCCGAATTCGATCATGGTGCCGTAGCCGCCATGAATTTCCACAGCTTGGTGACAAATCTCGATCGCCGTATCGGCTGCAAAGACCTTCAGCATTTCACACTGAAGTCCGGCATCTTCAGATTCCGGATCCTCGTCCAAGGCTTTGGCGGCGCTGAATATAAAGGCCCTAAGAGCCGTAATCTTGATCGCCATATCAGACATTCGGACCGCTATCGACTGATGCTTGATGATCTCACGGCCACCTTGCTTGTTGTCCTGGGTGAAGGTGGCGGCATCGTTCCAAGCGGCCAGACAAAGACCGAGGCCGTAAGCGGATTGAATGACCTTAACCAGCCGGTAGAACACTATATCAGCCGCCCCCAAGGCGGTATTTTCGATCATCATATAGTCTTTCGGCACGCGGACATCCTGGAACACCAGTTCACCGTTGTTCATATAGCGCAAACCCAGGGTTTCGTTACAGCGGGTGACCGAGACGCCCGGCGTTTCCCGGGGCACAATAATGCAGCTGGTGCCTTGCCACATATTGGCCGCTTTGTCGGTGGTAACATAAAGTTGGATCAGATTGGCGTCGTAGCCGTTTGTGATGAACTGTTTGCCGCCGTTGATCACCCATTCGTCGCCATCAAGGACAGCCGTGCTTTTTAGCTTGGTTTCCGGTACTTCGTAAGGCAGCCAGCGATCCGAGGCGCCCTGGGGTTCGCTCACGGCCTGACAGGACAGAAAATGAGGGTCAGCCATAATTTTCGGAAACCATTCATCCTGAAATTCTTTCGGCATGTACTTTTTATAAAGGATCGCTGATTTCCATATTGGCGTCAGGGCATTGGCTATGCCGGCGTCACCGCGGGCCAGTTCGGTCGCAACCAAGCAGCAGGTGGTGGCAACAGTGCCAGCTTCCAATTCGGTACCACCATATTCCTCCGGTATCATCAAGGTACGAATGCCCGACTGATCCAAGGCAGTAACGATTTCTGTTGGCAGCAGCCGGTCTTCAGGAGACATCAGCCATTCCCGCTCCCGGTTGGCCCGATTGAAAGGAATGATAACATCATCAACGACATTTTTTGCGGTTTCCCACATCAGCCGTTGTTCTTCCGAGAATTCATGCAGCCGCATAAAATCGTACATTTTTTACTTCCTCCGTCCGAAAATTGATCAATTTTGATTTCACCAAGTTCTAGAAATAATGATAAGCCTCCAGATAATCGTCAATCGCCTCAATTCTATATGTCCATTGAATGGACAGTCTGTTAGACTTCGCCAAATGGCCCGGCAAACCAAGAAGAACAAACCGCAGGTTTTGGTCAGAGGACTGCAACGCGGTCTCCAGGTTCTGCGTGTTCTCAACACCAAAAGCCATGCCTCTGCTTTGGAAATCAGCCGGACAACCGGTTTGCCGCGAACCACGGTCTACCGGCTGTTGGACACGCTGATCGAAGCCGGCTACGTCAAAATCGGCAACCGCCCGGAAGAATACTGCCTTGCCGTTGGCGTCTGCACCCTCAGTGACGGGTATAAAGAAAAGGCTTGGCTGTCAGGCATTGCCGAGCCCGTGATAACGGCTCTCGGAAACGATATTGTCTGGCCGGTGGACATTGCGACATTTGATGTCGATGCGATGACCATCCGCTACACCACCCACTCGTATAGTCCTCTATCACTGGAACAAGGTGTGCCGGGCATGCGTGTGCCGGTTCTCTCGACGGCAATCGGCAGGGCCTACCTCGCCTTTTGCCCCGAAGCGGAGCGCCAATTGATAATCGAAAATCTGGCCTCCGGATCAACACCGGACAGTGAATTGGCACAAGACGCCAAAGCCGTTAAGAAAATTATCGCTAAAGTGCAGCGGCTTGGATACGGTTATCGAATTGGCGGTATCTTGCCGAAGATCGGCAGTATCGCCGTCCCCGTTCGACAGCACATTCAAGTCCGGGCCTCAATCAATATGCATTTTATCCTGTCAGCCATATCTCTCGATGAAGCCGTTAAGAGATATCTTCAGCCGCTGCGTCAGGCGGCTGGAAAAATAGAAACCGAACTTTCTTCAGCCGCTAAAGCGATTGACCTCAGTTGATTTTAGATAAGCGGCTAGCCGCTATGAATGAGCCTTTGTTATTGAGAACACTGTTCATTTCATTTTTAATAACAGGGAAAACTAATAATGATAAAATCTCGGCCGGCTTTAACGGCCTGAATGTTTAAAATATGACCGTACCGGCTGCCAAGAAACTGAACCAGTTGCTCTTTGATGGCAATCCCTTTGAAAAAGCCAATGACCGCGCACCGGAGTTTATTGACGAAGGCTGGGCGTCATATCCAGAAGTGCTTGATACCACGATTGATGTGCTAAAGCCCAAAGTGATCGTCGAAATTGGCACTTGGCTGGGACAATCAACTTTCAATATGCTGGAGCGTGCTCTCAGCCATGATCCCGAGGCCTCCATCATTTGCGTTGATACCTGGCTGGGCTCGCCCGAGCATTGGTTTAACCCGGCATGGAAAGCGGGGCTCCGGCTTGAAAATGGCCGGCCCAATATCTATCCGATTTTTGTCGATAACGTGCGTGCTAAAGGCTTTGAAGATTATATCGTACCGCTCAGCATGACATCCCTGCAGGCCGCCAAGCTGCTCAAGGAAATAAATTTGTCGCCTGACCTCATTTACCTCGATGGTGCCCATGACAAAGATGAAGTACTTTCCGATATCGAGAACTATTGGCCGTTTCTAAGCGCCAGCGGATGCATGGTCGGCGATGATTTTTGCGATGAGTGGCCGGGCGTCGTTGAAGCGGTCCACAAATTTAAAAAAGACCGCACCGATCTGGACTTCCAGCACGCCCGGGACAAGTTCGTTTTTTATAAATTGTAGGGCTTTCCAATCTAAAGTGGGGGGATTTTAAAATGAGCTATGATTTGTGCCCTGGTATGGACGGTAAGCCATACCGCTTCAATAAACTGGACGGGTAAAGAATAACAATAACACGATACCCGAAATAGACTAAAATGGTAAAAATTATCGGCATGAATAAAAACGCGTGCCGGTAGCTTTCGCAGCAATGTGTCGTGACATTTGCCAGCGTACCAAAGCTAAAACTCACACATAACGTCCACACTATGCCATCAAGTTTTGACGGTTTTGATAGTTTGCTGGAAAATGTCAAGCTGGCGATATACCAAAGAGGTATAAAGGCAGTTAGAAAATAACTTAAATACATGCCGGTCCGTAAGATCGGTTCCAAAAAATTGCTTAGTTTATTTACAATGTCAGGCAGACGCTTGGATACATATGGATAGTCAATTTCAAATCGCGGACCATTTGCAATTAAATAAGTGAAATTGAGATAGCTTCTGCCGATAAAATTTCTCGGATATTTAATTAGAACGTCGGGCAATAATTTGCTGGAGATGGTGCCATATATGGCGCTAAATTTTGTCGATCTGACCGTAATTCGACCAGCGAATAACCAAGGTTTTTCTGTTAATATTTTTTCATCTTGCTCGACAATTTTAAGGATTTTTTTGTTATTTGTTTTTTGGAGGTACTTTTTTAGTTCGACGTAAGTGTAGCCTTTGGATGATCGGTTGCAGGTGCCATAAAAACCTGAAATATTTTTTTGATTCCATAAGCCGAGCCTTTCAGCTTCGCGATAGCACCAAGCCCACCAATCTGGATAATTTAGTTTTTCACCAAGCTCTAGCGCACCGGTCGCTGTGGGACTTGTCAAAGCTAAGTTGAGATTTTGAATAATATTTTGCCCGGCACCTGAAGTTGGTGCGTATACACCATGTTGAACTCCGTTCTTAAAGACCAGTGCCCCCAGCATAAGGAGGGGGGGAATCAGTGCATAGCTCATAGCTTTAACATCTAGGCGGCGCTTTGAAGCTATTAAGATAAATAGAAATATGGCCGGTATGGCGACAACGGCCGCGGTTTGGAGACTGGTAACTACAAATAGCCCTGCCCCACCAATGGCAAATGCGCTTCTCGGACTTTTTTTGATCCAATAGTTGGAAAATGACCAGACCAGCAAGGCCAACATAAACGGATTAAACAGATCCCACGATCCGCTCATAAACCATACGTCCCAGGCTAATAGCCGGATCGACAATAAAACGGCAGCAATGAAAGCGAGCCAGTTGGGTGTACTGAAATTTCGTAAAGCCAGGTAAACCAGTCCAGAGGCCAATAGATCAGCGACTGACACAATAACTAAATTAGCCAACGGCGCATAGCCTGCCGGGAAAAAAGAAAAAACGAACCAGTCTTTGAAAATGGTCGCCAGCGTTACGGTATGAGAAAACCAGATGTATTCCCAAAAATGTTCGGTCAGGGCCGTGAAATAGAGATGTTCCGCCAGCAGAGAAGCTGGCGTAGCAACAAATACCGCAGGGTCGCTTTGATATATATCCAAGAAGATAAAAAACCGTAACACCA
Source organism: Rhodospirillaceae bacterium (assembly GCA_018649245.1). Lineage (GTDB taxonomy): Bacteria > Pseudomonadota > Alphaproteobacteria > Rhodospirillales > UBA2165 > TMED23. Next base: position 20,693 of record JABIIH010000073.1, read on the forward strand.
AGCCACCAAGCAAAATCAGGTAAAACCAGGTGCGAGTTGCCAGCAGTTGATTTTCAGAAGCAGCTACGTTCATAGGATTGATTACCGGTCAAATTTCAAAGTTTATTTAGACAGTTATGTACCTAAAATAAAATTTATAAACGCACTGCCACATTATACAAAATTCCGTTATATACATGTTGCACATTTTAGCGGTGGAAAGATTAACAAATGCGTATTTTGGTTACAGGCGGTTGTGGTTTTATCGGCTCTCACTTGGTTCGTCATCTTATTAATCAAAACAATTTTGAAGTTTTAAACCTCGATGCGCTTACTTATGCCGGTAATGAGGCCAATCTGTCCGACATTCAAAACCAAGATTCCTACTCTTTTGTCAATTCTAACATTAGAGATCGAATTGAAATAAATGAAATTTTTTCCAGTTTCAGACCAAATTGCATATTCCACTTGGCGGCCGAAACCCATGTTGACCGCTCGATCGATGGCCCGGATGAATTTATTCAAACAAATGTTGTCGGCACGTCAGTGCTGATCGAAGAAGCGGATCGGTGGCGTAATTCACTAAGTACGGAGGAGCGTGATACCTTCAGGTTCGTTCATATCTCAACGGATGAAGTTTATGGCAGTCTAGAATCTGGTTCCGCAAAACCATTTGGCGAGACCAGTCCGTTAAACCCAAACTCTCCCTATGCGGCCACTAAAGCAGCTGCCGACCATTTGGTAAGGGCCTGGTTTAAAACTTATGGACTGCCGACAATTACGGTTAATTGCACGAATAACTATGGCCCCTATCAGTTTCCGGAAAAATTGATTCCGATGATTATACTTGCCGCTTTAGAAGGAAAAGCTATCCCGATATATGGCCAAGGCGAAAATTTGCGTGAATGGATATTTGTCGAGGATTTTGTCCAGACACTATTTCAACTTAGTCAAAAAGGAGTGCCCGGCGAAACCTACAATATCGGTAGTGGAGAAGTCATACCGAATATTGAAATCGCTCATAAGGTTTGTGATATTATGGATAAGTTAGAGAGCAAATCGGAATATTTGCCTCACCG
>JABIIH010000128.1 GCA_018649245.1 Rhodospirillaceae bacterium
CGCGCTTCCAAAACCATCGGCACAATCGCCAAACGGGCCAGGAGATCATGAGAGGTATCTTCCGCTGCTTGCCACAGGCCATCATGGGCCGGAAAATCACCGTAGGCTTGGCCGTGATAGGATAAATAGTTAGCCAGCAGACCAAAGTGCCGGGCCTCGTCGACTGCGACGCCGATCCAGTCATTATAGAAATCGCGCGGCAGATCGTAATTGGTAAAGCGGACGATGATGTCCCAAGCCAGATCAATAGCGTTTAATTCGATATGGGCAATTGCGTGAACTAGAGCGATCCGGCCTTTGTCGCCCCGCGCATTGCGTTTGGGCATATCCCGTGGCGGCAGTAATTCAGGCTGGGGAGGACGGGCCGGGCGATCAGGTGGCAGAGAGCTGCCGAGCTCGGAAATTGAGCCATCATACCATTGCTCGGCAATCTCTTGGGTGAGCGATATTTTTCCTGCTACCGACGGTTCCCGCAATACCGAGCAGGCGGCTGCGCTGAGTGACGACTTGTTTGGCACCTGGACATCCTGTTTTATACTTATAAACTGGTGCTCTCATATTTGAAGAACGCTATTAGGTCTAGAGAAAATATCGGGGGGATTACGATGAATAATAATGATCGCTTAAATCTGGTGGCTGATGAGCATGAAATTGATCAAGTGCTGTCCGCCTGGGCGTTCGCTCGAGATTGCGGCGATTGGGATATATTAAGCAACTGCTATCAACCCGATGCAGAGATGAATATCTCGTGGTTCTCGGGAGCCGCGAGTGATTTTGTTGAACGCTCCAAAGGTATGTTGGCTGATTTTAAACCGGGTGAGCATGGCAAACATCAGATTGGCCGGGCGCGTATAAATGTGGCCGGTGATCGCGCGACCAGTGAATGTCATGTCGAGCTACTGCGCCGCGTCGTTGGCGACCCCTTTGATTTTGATGCCATATCCTGGGGCCGTTTCTTTGATCTGTTTGAAAAACGCGAAGATGGCGTGTGGCGTATTTTCCGGCGCACCATGGTTTATGAAAAAGATCGCATGGATCCGGTTAACCCGGCCGATGTACCGGCTGGTTATTTCGAGGCGATGGATCTCTCGCAGTATCCGCCGGCCTGTCAGATACTCTGCTTCCGGCTCAGCCTGATCGGCCGCGCGCCAATGGATAATATCATTCAAGTCGGGAGTGATGGTGAAGTGCAGCTCGAAAGCGATGCTAAGAACTGGCTGGGTGGCGCAAGCGTTTAAGGCTCGCCAATCAGATCCAGGTAAACTTGATAGGCGGCATCTGCTGTTTCTTTCATGTGAGTTTTAAGTGCATCAATGTCAGAACATCCGCCCGCTTCTGCCAGTGCCTGGGCGAGAGCCGCCGGCACTTCATGTTCACGCTCGGGCTGGAAATAGCCTTCAATGGTCAGCCGCAACATGCCTTGTACCGTTTGCCACAGTTTCAAAGCGTCAGCTAAGGTGTTTGCTTGTTGGTCATCCAACAAATCTTTTTCACGCAGATTTTGAATTGCCTGACTGGTGTTTGCGGACAAAATATCCGGATATTGATGGGCATGGCTGAGCTGTAAATATTGAACCGTAAATTCGATATCGACCAATCCGCCACGTATATATTTTATTTCCCAGATGAACTCTGAATGATGTTCTTTGTCGATGCGCATTCGCATTTCAGCGACATCGTTCAAAAGAGTTGCCGGCTCACGTTCTTGGATAAGGGTTTCGCAAATTACCTCTCTGATGTCCTTGGTGAGCGACGGCGTGCCGCAGACAACACGAGCCCGCGACAAGGCCATATGCTCCCAAGTCCACGATTTCTCTCGGTGATATTGTACAAAAGCTGAAAAATGTGAGGCGATTGGTCCGGCATTACCGGAAGGACGCAACCTCATATCGACTTCATAAAGTGTGCCCTCAGGCGTTGGCGCAGTGATGGCATTAATCAAGCGCTGGCTGAGGCGGGCAAAATATTGACTGGGATGAAGCGGGCGCTCACCGTCAGATTGTTCGATATCTTCGCTATGGCGGTAAACAAAAATTAAATCAAGATCGGAGGAAGGGGTCATCTCTCGGCCGCCGACTTTGCCGAGCGCCAGGACCGCCCATTCGCTATCCTTTACCCGGCCATGGTTGCGTTCAAATTCATTTCCGACTTGTTTAAGCAAATGCTGGATCGAGATGTCGGCAATATTGCTATAGGCGATGCCAAATTCTTGCCAGTTTGCGTGATGCCGTAACGCTTGAATTCCAATCTGCAATCTTTTGTCATTGGCCCAGCGCCGCACAATATCAAGCACATCTTCAATATTCTCAGAGCGTGATAGAATAATGCCAAGTTCCTCATCCATACTGTCGGCATCAGGCAATCGATCGAAAAAATCTTCCTGTA
>JABIIH010000089.1 GCA_018649245.1 Rhodospirillaceae bacterium
CCGATCCGTGACGAGCTGAGGTAGCGCGAGATCGCCGTCGCCGCAACGGCAAGCACGAGCATCACCATAAACAGCAGTTCAATGTAATTATCGAAAATAAAAGAGGTCTTGGGCTGCAGCACATAGGTTCCGGCAGCACCGCCAACATATTTCCAGTTGTTAACTATAGTCTCGAACACCAGTGCTGTGGCCAAGGTGGCGATGGCGAAATAAACGCCTTTAAGCCGGAGCGTCAGGTAGCCAGCCGCCAAGCCCAAGAGCCCGCAAATCACACCCGCTGCCAGAATTAAAACCGGCAAGGGCAGGCCGAAGGCCTTGTTTAAAGCAACCGTGGTATAAACGCCGACCGCGAAAAAACCGGCACTGCCGAAATTTACGTAACCCGTAAAGCCACCCAGAATATTCCAGGCCACGGCCATGATTAGCCCTTGCAAGACAACGTAGGTGGTGAAGAAATAAAATTCATTGTCGGCGAGCTTGGTAAAGGCGAAGCCGGCGATGAGAATGACCAGGACCGAAAGCCAGAATTTATCAAGTTTCATTTAAGCCCCCTGATCAAGCCCGGCCAAATATGCCTTGCGGCCGGAAGGCCAGGGTTAACAGAAGGATGCCGAAACCAACCGCCGGCGCCCAGGAGGGTCCGTAGAAGGTGGCAATGAAACTTTCGACCACGCCGATCAAAATGGCGGCGACGAAGGTGCCGCTGATACTGCCCATACCACCAAGCACGACAATGGCAAAAATACGCCCGATATAAAGCCGACCAACCGAAGGCTCAACCGGCTGAATAATGATCAGCAAGGCGCCCGCAAGTGAGGCGGTGGCTATGGCGATGCCGAGGGCGATGCGTTTTACTTTGATCGGGTCCGCGCCCATCAGCTGTAGGGCGAGGCGGTCTTGAGAAACGGCCAAGATGGCTTTGCCCATGAAAGTCTTGGACATGTAGAGCACGACGGCGCCGGTCATAACCGTAGCCGCAAGGGCTGGAACCAGCATGCGGTACGGTAGGTCAAGAAAACCGATATGCATGGTCTTGCCGATATAAGGAGCGCTGACCAGGCGATAATCAACGCCGAATGTCAGGATTAGCAACACCTCGATAATGAACATGAGGCCAAAAAAGAAGGCGAGACCGCTCAACGATTCCTGGCCGGTGCGCTCAAAACTGACGTAATAAACCCGGTAAAGCGTGGTGCCGATATAGTAAAAGACCGGCATGAAAACAACGCCGATCAGAACCGGATCAATACCGAAATTCTGGTTGAGTATATAGGCGACAAAGGAGCCCAATATAACGAAGGTTGGATGGGCGATATTGACGATGTCCAATTGGCCGAAAGTGATGGAAAGGCCTAAGGCCACCGCTGCATAAAAGCCGCCAAGCATCAGGCCCGCGACAACAGCGTTTAAAAATAATTCAAGTGTAATCACTGCTGTGCGGGCCCCTAATACTTGGTCTTAAATCAACAGTAGGTAATGGCTACTGTTTGTACGGATATTTAATGCTGCCCGATTTAACACTGTTTGGGTATAGCACAATCCGCTTACCGGGCTTATTAAATTGGCCCATGTTATTGGCCGCAACATCGCGGAACTGAACCTGCAAGGTGCGGGTATTCGCCCATTCACCGTTTTTCGCGAATTTAACCTTGCCAACCACTGTGGTAAATGTGGTTTTGTGGATATAGGCAGCTATTTTACCCTGGTCCAGGTTGCCGACAGCGGTGACAGCATCACCCAGGATTTGCAGATACGCATAAGCATAAGGTGGCAAATAGTGGCCGAATGGATCAACGCCTTTACCCTTGGCGCCCGCCTGATATTTTTTCAGGAAGTCTTTAACACCAGGGAAATTGAGAGTTGGTTCTGGTACCCAGAAGTCATAATTGACGATGCCGTTGAGCATCGGGCCGAGGTTCTTCTGAATGCCGGCAAATTGCAGGCCAACCATGCCGCCGCCGAACATTTTTGCTTTAAGGCCAAGTTCTGCAGCCGCTTTGACCAGACCAACAGAGCCACCTGGATAGGAGCCGACATAGACCAAATCCGCATTAGCGGCTTTGATCGCCCGCATAACCGAAGTCACATCGGGAGAGCCGAACGGGAAGGTTTTATCATAAACGATTTTCATGCCGAGACGTTTAGCGTGACGCCGGGCGCCCGCAACCGCGCTGAGAGCAAAATCCGCATCTTCCGCTAAGAGGGCGACAGATTTAGGTTTTGGATTTTGCGCCATGGCGAGTTTGAAAAAGCCGCGTGACCAATCGTCTTTCGGGATTGGGCCGGCTGGCATGATTTGGAAATAGCGGTCGTAATTGAACTTGTCGTTCACGGCCAAACCAAACAATGACATAAACACCAGGCCTTTACGCATAACGATCGGCATAGCTGGTGAAATTTCATTAGTGCCATAGCTGGAAACAACGAGGTCAACTTTGTCCACGTTCAGCAATTTGGAATAGATGCCCGGCACTTTGGAGGGTGACGTTGCATCATCATAAAATTTAAACTCAACTTGACGACCCAAGAGTCCGCCTTTTTTGTTGATGTCGTCTTTCCAGATTTGCATGGCAATTAAGGCGGCTTTACCAGCACCGGCCAACGGACCGGTCAAAGCCATACTAAAGCCAATTTTAAGATTTTTACTCTGGGCAGATGTAACCGGCGTGAATGCTAAAGAAATAACAATCAATCCAGCGATCGCCCACAAACCGTAGCGAATTTTTCTAAAACTAAACATATTCTGATCCTCCCTATAAGGATTTTTTGAAGTTATTTAAATTATATTGGCCGCCTATTATTTTTAATTTTGCGGCCAGCTGTGCTGATTTTTAATAGCACCCTTATATTTTATTAATGATCGATTGATCATTAACTAATATTTTAAGTGATCAAGTGATCAATAGTCAATTACTTAATCGCCCGTACCATTGGCATCAGCACCTGTTAGCAACTGTATCCTGTTCACGAAACCGAGATCAAGATTAATCTGTTGAAGTTGCTTGGTTTATATCGATAGTTAGTAGTTCATCTTCGCTCAAAAACGACAACCGCTCCAACTCATAAACTTTTTTTTCGTACTTCTCATTACCGATAATTTTGCTTATTTTTTGGTGCAAAGTCTTAACGATAAAAAAGATATGGAACAGACGTTTGGCGGTCAGGTGATCTTCCCGCCAGCTCAGACCTTTAAACTGATGATGGGTAACTTTCTGGCCTGCGCCGAAGCACTCGAACTTAACGCAGCCGGTAAAACCCTGCTCAGCGAGATCACCATGGATTGAGCAGCGGTAATCCTCGCCCAAATAACGGCACGGCTCACCCTCGGACTTGGCATAAGCGAACTCGGCTGATTTGGCGAAGGGTGGTGCTACGCAGCAAAGGCCGAGGCAATTTTCGCAGTCAGATTGAAGATCGGATAGCTTCACTTAATTTGATGTCCTAAAATTTTAATCCGGCATTACTCATTTTACCTGAGCTTCAAATCATTGCTATAGTCACGCCATAATAAAAATACATATTAATGGGGAATAATCATGAAACTTTTATTCAAATTGATCGCCGTTTCTGCGCTTGCCGTTGCCTGGACTGGCCCTGCCGATGCGCAACGCAAACCACCACCTAAACCAGTTAATGGCGCTGAACACGGCGTCTATCTCAAAGCCGCTCTGCCGCTTGATGAACCCCGCCATCTTTGTCTCGACATTCCAGGGCATGGCGGGCGGGTCAATGTGAAGCGTGATCTTTCTGTGCATAGCTGTAAGGAAGGGATTTGGAATTTGGATGAGCGCTTCGTTAAGTCAGCCGTCTCTAGCGGCGATCTCAAAATGCCGCAATACAATCAGTGTGTTGCTGCACGTGAGGCAAAAACCGGTTCTAAGGTGGGCTTGGTTGCCTGCGGCTCGACAAAACTAGCAAAGTGGGAATATAAAGAAG
>JABIIH010000113.1 GCA_018649245.1 Rhodospirillaceae bacterium
AATTTCATTTAAATGGCTAAAATTGGTTGGAACGGCGTTCATATTACGTCTGCTTTGCTCCCGAAAGCGAACATTTGAAATAAAGGTAGAGGTAACCTCAAGCTAACCTGTCTCCATACATTCTGAGCATGCGATTTCCCTAATTAAATATGGACTCACTCCCGCCACATTCCACACTATTCAATATAGAGCACGTTTGGTTCCGTACCTTTTTCCGGCAGTAAGCCTTTGGCATCATATTTCGCCGCCAATTCACGCAGCGGCTTCTCACCGCCGTCCCATTCACCAAAAATTCGGGCAGTGGTGGGGCAGGTCTCAACGCAGGCCGGCACATCGCCTCGGTCTACCCGGTGATAACAAAAATCACATTTTGCCGCGACGCCTTTGGGCGGGGCCGCATTGGCGTTATTAACGAAGACCGTCTCGCCATCATGAAAGACCGTGCGATCATCCTCGACCCGCGCCCGCTGATCATAGGGGCAGGCCAAAATGCAAGCGCCACAACCGATGCAGCGGTCGTGATCGATCAGGACGATACCATCTTCTCTAGTGTAGCTCGCCTTGGTCGGGCAGACCGGCACGCAAGGCGGGTTTTCGCAGTGATTACAGAGCGCGGGCAAGAAATTACGCTTGGAGTTGGGGAACTCACCCGTCTCGTGCTCCAACACTTGGGTGTAGTGCATGTCGTTGGGCGTGTTGTGTTCGACCTTGCAAGCAATCGTGCAGGCATTGCAGCCAATGCATTTTTTAATATCGACGATCATGCCATATTTAGACATCGGTCGCCCCCTTGCCCAGCTTGCTGACTTTGACCCGAACGCAAGTGTCGATCTGTCCACTTAAAGTATCAATCCGCTTGATGTTCGGTGGTGGCAGCAACGTGTTAAAAGAAGTCCCCTTCTTGGCGGCGACATGAAGATTGCGCGCCCAATGACCGAGGGTGGCTGGAATGCCCAAACATTCCGGATGAATAATTTCCGTTACTTTAAGATTACCCTCATCCTGGCCGTGATGAGATTGCACCAGCACCCGGTCGCCATCTTCGAGGCCTTTGCGCGCCGCAGCACTTGGATGCATCATTACATTAAAGGTATAGGGATTGGCGCGGGAGACTTCATCGAGCCAAATATTTTGCTGAGAGATAGTTTGGGTTTGAAACGGCACTTTGAAATTAACAATCAACAAATCGTAGTCATCGCCTTCTTCATGATCATGCTCGTCACAGCGAATATGGCTCACCAATGGATGGTAGGGCCTAAAATCCCACTCAAGGCCAAGCTCATCAATAACGGTTTTTAGATCTTCTCCCGTATCTATTAGATGTTCCAAATAAACCGGCATGCGCCCTTCGACAAAACCACCGGGATAGGCTTCCGCGGTGGTTTTCTCCCGGGTGATCAGACAGGACGTGTCTTTAACATCTTCAAAAGTAAAATCATCACCGATAAGAGACTTCGCCTGACGCTCGGCGATTTCTTGAACGGTGTGGCGCTTGGAGCGATCCAGTTTATGTTTGTCACTAATGCCCCAGCCCGCTTCGCCGAGCTCATTAAACTTTTCAAGAATGCCGAGGCGCTCAGCAATATCGATGTAAACCTCGGTCCAAGCGCGGGTTTCGCCCGGTGCTTCGAGGGACGGTTGGCGCATATGCCAATACCACTGGCCCGGCCCGGGTGCGATAAAGGCGTAAGGATCATTGGCCGGGAACAAATCCCAGCGCTCGAAATCATGGGCGTCGGGCAACAATATATCGGCGAACTCTGCCGTCTCATCAATGAATGTCGCAAAGGAAATTTGCATGTCAAACTTTTTAAGCGTCTCCGCCATGGCGTCCGCATTGTGACTGTTCATCATCGGATTGGTGCGGCCGATCAATAGCACTTCCGGCTTATAGGTAAGGCCGAATTTCTCCGGATTATCGATGCCCATCGGATAGAGCCCGCGGGTAAACAGCGACGCCGGCAGCAATTCATGCAGATCAAGGCTCTCCGGGATTTTGGCTTTCTGGGCCGGATAGGGCTTGCTGTATTTAGCTATGTGTTGGGCGACAACAATCATGCCGTCTTCATCGACATCGGGCTCCCAGAACGGACCGATTGGATTGACGCCCCGCTGGCCGCCGGGCACATCCAGATTTCCAACCATAATATTTAAGAGATGAATGGAGAAACTGCCAAGCGCGCCGCTTTTGTGAGCGCCCGAGCCGCGTTTAAAATGAATGGCGGCTGGCCTAAAGGGCAGAAGTTCACCATTCACTTCAACGGTAGCGCCAATTTGGGCCGCTTCGGCAAACTCTTTGGTCAGCGCTTTCATAATTTCGACCGGCACAGTGGTAAACTCAGATGCCGATGCCATATCGAACTGCTTGAGATGGTCCTTCAACGCATTAAAGGCCGTCTGACAGGCCACGCCG
>JABIIH010000066.1 GCA_018649245.1 Rhodospirillaceae bacterium
TGGTGATGAGGTGGAAAACGTTCATATTCAGCGGTAATTGCCGAATCTCTAATTAGTACAGCCGTCAGATTGGCGTTATGGGCACATTCTAAATCAGTTGGTGCATCACCGACATACCATATATTCTTGCTTGGTTTAATTTTAGTACCTTCTAGGCAGAGGTAAATCGGGTCGGGTGCCGGCTTATCCTTTTCAGCATCAGTGGCGCCAATGATTGCGGTGAAATATTTGGACCAGCCAAGATGCTCGCATTCAGCGCGCAGCAGATAGCCGGTTTTATTACTGACGATACCGAGCATGATACCGGCGGCTGATATCTGTTCTAAAATTTCAGCGGCAAAATCCAGGCTTTTCAAAGTTTGGAGATGATGGGATCGAATATGGTCGTAAAAAATATCCGCCGCCTTTTCCCAACTGTCCCCGAACATTTCCGGAAAACTTTCGCGTAGCGCTCGACGGACATTGGCACGGGTTTTCTCGATTGGCCAAGTTTCATGACCCATCGCCATCAAAGTGGCGTTTAACGCTTCATGAATGGACTGCCAGTTACTAGCGAGCGTGTCATCCCAATCAAAGATGATAGCTTCGGGAATATTATTCTGTTCATTCAAGACGGGTCATCCATATATTTTAAATAGTGTTCGATGAGTTGGCGCGTGATCGGCCCCGCTTGACCATCGCCGATCTGGACGCCATCGATTTCGATAACCGGCTTGACCAAGGCAGTAGAGCTGGAGGTAAAAGCTTCGGTGGCTTGCTTGGCATCTTCAAGCGAAAATGGGCGCTCGGTAAATGTTAGCCCAGCAGTTTCGGCTAATTTCAAAATCGTCAGGCGAGTGATACCGGAGAGTATTAAATTATCAATTTGCCGGGTAATGAGTTCGTTATTTGGTGTCACAATCCAGGCATTGGAGGATGTACCTTCTGTAATGATACCTTCTTCATTAACAAACCAAGCATCGGCGACGCCTGCTTCCGAGGCTGCACGCTTGGCCAAGACAGCCGGCAACAGTGAAACGGTCTTTATGTCACAACGCGTCCAGCGAATGTCAGGCTGAGATATTACGGCATGACCTTGGCTGGCCGATTGAATTGTAGCCTTCTTCGTGCTTCTGGCATAAATCACTAGGCTGGGCAGTAATTCCCCCGGATAGCTGAAATCCCGGGGTGCAACACCACGGGTTATTTGCAAATAAATACTGCCATTTGTGACCCGGTTGCGCCGAATGACTTCGCGTAGAATTAGACCAAAAGCCTGACGTGAAACCGGCCATGGAATATTTAGCTCACCCAATGAGCGATTGAGCCGGTCTAAATGGGGTTCGATGTCGACTAATTTCCCAGCGGTGATGGCAATGACTTCATAGACGCCATCGGCGAATTGAAAGCCGCGATCTTCAATATGGACGCTGGCCTGTCGGTGCGGCAGATAACGTCCGTTAACATAGGCAATTCTTGGCATAATGGTCTGCTAAAAATATTCAAGGCGGACAGAAAACATTTTCTCAACCTCGCGGACCGCTTCCGCCGCGGCAAACAGCACGACTCGGTCATTAACTTGGATAACAGTGTCGCTGCGGGGCACGATGACCTCGTCTTCACGCACAATCGCGCCGACCAAAACCTTATCTGGCAGCTCGGTGTCTTTCAAAGGCACGCCGACCAGGCCGGAAGTCTCCATTGCTTCCGCTTCGATGATTTCACCAAAGCCATCACGGATGGTGTGCACTGAATGAATGCGTCCGCGCCGGACATGCTGAAGAATGGTTGAAACCGTAATATTACGGGGGCTGACAACGACATCAATGCCGAGCGAAGGCGTGAGCGGCAAATAGGTTGCGCTATTGATCAACGTGATCGCACGCTGGCTGCCCATACGTTTGGCCAGCAATGAGGCGAGTATATTTGTTTCATCATCATTAGTGACCGCAACCACAGCTTCTGCTGATGCGACGTTGGCCTCTTCAAGAATTTCAGTATCGAGAACCGACCCTTGCAAAACGACAGAGCGTTTTAGTGAGCGCGCGACTAATTCGGCCCGGGATTTATCATTTTCGACGACTTTGAGATTGACTGAAGGATGATTGGTTTCGATCTCGCCGGCTAAAAACTCACCAATATTGCCGCCACCAAAAATTACCATGCGGCGGGCTTCCGATTCTTCATGACCAAAGACCGCCATAGCACGTTCGATATGGGTGCTATCGGCAACAAAATATACTTCATCACCGGGCAGCATGTGGTCATCGGCGCTCGGAATAATCGGTGTATTGTCGCGCGCGATGCCGACGATGGTAATGTTGAGATCAGGAAATAGCTGAGTAAGCTGGCGCAACGGCGTATTAACAATCGGGCAATCGTCGCCACATCTGACACCCGTCAGTTTCACTTTATCGTCGACCAAAGAAATCATATCGAAAGCACCCGGAACCCTAAGGCGCCGCGCAACTGCTCTAGCAACTTCTAATTCGGGGGAAATCACTACGTCAATCGGCATATGGTCGCGCGAATAAAGATTAGCCCATTTATCTTCAAGGTAGCCCTGCTGGCGAATACGGGCGATCTTGGTTGTGACTTCGAACAGTGAATGAGCAACCTGACAGGCCACCATATTAACTTCATCAGCTTGGGTAACAGCGATGAGCATATCGGCATCCGCGGCTCCGGCTTGTGCCAATACATTCGGATGTGACGCTAAACCGTGGATGGCTTTAACATCTAAGGTGTCACTAATCTTGCGCGTGAGTTCGGCAGATTGGTCAATGACAGTGACTTCATTGTCCTCTTGAGCCAAATAACGGGCAATATTGAAGCCAACTTGCCCAGCGCCGCAGATAATTACTTTCATAATTTTCCCATTATAACAAAACTGTTAAATAAAATATGAAGGAATTTCAGATGTTCACAGAACTAGTCATTGGCTGCCCTGGCGCGATCATCCGACTGGAGACCAAGCGATTTAATTTTCCGGTGCAAGGCCGAGCGCTCCATACCAATAAACGAAGCCGTTTTCGAGATGTTGCCGCCAAATCTGCTGACTTGGGCGCCGAGGTATTCACGTTCAAAAATTTCCCGGGCTTCGCGTAGTGGCAGGCCCATAAATTCAGTATTATCCAAACCAGATTCAGATTGCGGGCCTAATGAAGTTATTTCCGCCGGTATCATATCTGAGCGAATGGCTTCATTGGCATCGCCTGGCGCCATTATAAGCACGCGTTCAACCACGTTACGCAATTCGCGAACGTTGCCCGGCCAGGCATACGCTTGCAAAGTTGCAATGGCTTCTTCCGAGAAATCGCGCGGTGGACGTCCGGTGGCCTGTGCCATCTGGGCCATGAAAAACTTAGCCAGCGACGGAATATCTTCGCGGTAGGCCCGAAGTGGTGGAATTTCGATCGGCACGACGCTAAGGCGGTAAAATAAATCCTCTCGGAAGCGGCCCTCGTTCATTTCCTCAGAGAGGTCTTTTGAGGAGGCGGCAATAACGCGGACATCGACATCGATACGGGTTGCTCCACCAACGCGCTGAAAAGTCTGTTCCTGCAGCACACGAACAATTTTACCTTGAGTTTCCATTGGCATATCGGCGACTTCATCAAGGAATAGCGTGCCATTATGAGCTTGCTCAAAGGTGCCGATTTCTCTTGGGCTACGGCCATCACTCGTTGTTTCAACGCCGAACAGGCTAATCTCAAAATTGGCGGGCTGCATGGTGGCGCAATTTAAGGAAATAAACGGTCCACTAGACCGGGTGGAATTTTTATGCAGCAAATGCGCGACGACGTCTTTGCCGGACCCTGCCGGGCCGGTAATAAGCACCCGGCTGTTGGCACTGGCCACGCGATCAATCGATTGCCGTAATTGGCTAATTGAGTTTGAATCTCCAATCAAATCTACTTCACCACCGGCGCGCTTTCTGAGCTCGGCATTTTCACGTTTTAAGCGGGCATTTTCAATCGCCCGATTGACGACAAGAATCATGCGGTCCGAGGTGAACGGTTTTTCAATAAAATCAAAAGCACCGAGATTGATCGCTGAAACTGCGGTTTCAATATTACCGTGTCCACTCATCATGACGACCGGTACTTCCGGGTGAACGGTGCAAATGGTTTCCAAAATTTCCATGCCGTCGAGTTGGCTACCTTCAAGCCAAATATCGAGCAATACCAGATTTGGCCGCCGCGTTTCGATTGCTGCGAGCGCCGCCGTGCTGTCATGAGCTTCCCGAGTTTCATGACCCTCATCCTCCAGCACGCCTGCTGTCAGCATGCGGATATCCGCTTCGTCATCGACGATTAAAATATCATGCGCCATCAGTTTACTTACAAATTACCAGTAACATGTGAAATGGATTCTCGCTATTCAGTAAGAACTGTTTTTTATTGTTCAGATATTTTTATTGAAAATGAGAGTAACTTGAGCCCCGCCCGTGTCTACATTCCGCAGTAAAATCTCACCAGCATGATCTTCCATTATTTTCGTTGCAATTGCTAGTCCCAATCCAGTGCCCCGATCTCGCGTTGTTACATACGGCTCGGTAATTCGATCCAGCAAATTTTCCGGAAAGCCCTTGCCGTTGTCAGAAACATTTATAAATATCTGCTCACTCTGGTTTTCTAGCGACACGTTAATCTGTCCGGAAATATCATCACCATCGGTGATACTTGCTGAAATTGATTCCGCTGCATTTTTAAGCACATTGGTAAGCGTCCGGCTTATCTGTTGACGATCAACTCTCGCCATTACCGGGTCTGCCGGCGTGACAATTTCATAATCGATGTCAGGGTAGCGATTACGCTCCAAGAACAAACTCTGGGTGCAAAGATCGTTGAGATTGACGTCTTTCAGCTCCGGTTGCGGCATTCGTGCGAAGGAAGAAAACTCATCAACCATGCGCCCAATGTCTTCAACTTGGCGCACGATGGTGTCGGTACACATAAGGAATGTTTCCGGATCGGATTTAATTTCATCTTTGTATTTGCGCTTTAAACGCTCGGCTGAAAGCTGGATCGGTGTCAGCGGATTCTTAATTTCATGAGCGATGCGGCGGGCAACATCCGCCCAGGCGGCTTTGCGCTGCGCGGACAAAAGCTCCGAGACATCATCGAAAGTCACGACGTAACCGATAATTTCTTGGGCAATTTTTTCGGCAGCGACCGAAACAATAAGAATTCTTTGCCGCCCGTCGCGCGCAATTTTAATTTCACCCTGCGCGTTACGATTGGGGTTTGAAATAACCTGTTCAAGTAAGGGGCCCATTTCAGATACACACTTGCCGAGCGGCTCCTCGACATGTTTATCAAGGTCTATCGACAATAATTCAGCAGCTGATCGATTGGACAAATGTATCCGGCCCTCCCGGTCGAGTCCAATAACCCCGGCTGATACACCGGAGAGCACAACCTCGGTGAAGCGGCGGCGCTCATCTAACTGGCGATTGGCTTCGATCAGTCCCTGCTGCTGACTGTCAAGTTGCTCCGTCATGCGGTTGAACGACCGGCTTAAAATGCCGACTTCATCCCGATCCTTAGTGTTCTGTGTGTTAACTCGGGCCGATAAATCTCCCTGACTTACACGATCAGCGGCATCGATCAGACCGCCTATCGGAGTTGAAATCGTCGACGCAATTGACCAGCCGATCCAAATCGCCGCGAGCAGTAACAAAAAGGCAACGAGGGCAAAGACAAAGAGGAATTTAATCTGCAAGTTATCTCGGCTTTTTTCCAGCAATGCGTACTGATTAGCGGCCCCCGTGGTCTGCGAAACATGCTCCAATACCTGGGCATCGATAAAGCGACCGATCAACAAATAGGCATCGACGAAGGCTTCAAGTTTCACGCCGGCCCGCACAACATTGTCATTGCGATTTTCGATAATAAAAACTTCACCCGGCCGGCTGCTTAATACGCCCTTCAGCAAATCACCAGAGGCGAAATTAAAGCCGAGCGAAAAGCTTAATTGTGATCGCGCCAGGGTGCGGCCACTACTATTGATGACGACAGCTTCCGAGAGATCTCGGACATTGGCAAAAGCGGTAACAATCTCGGCAAAAAGCCTGGGATTTTGACGTAGCCGTGGCGCCACACGATTGATATCGTTGGCCATTGCCAGGGCAACACCGCGGATATTTTTTTGGTGTTCCCGAAGATAAGACTGAGCGACCACGGTTGAGGCGTTAACGGCCGTTCTGACCCGATCACTGAACCAGGTTTCCATACCAAAATTTAGGAATAGCCCAAGAAACACCACAACCAGCAGTGCGGGGATAATGGCCACCAGCCCGAAGGACACCACCATCTTCATATGCAGGCGTGAGCCGGCAGAACCATATTTCCTGGTAATCCAAGCTGCCACCAACCGCCTCGCCAGCAAGGCTCCGAGCGAAAGAGCCAGTACCAAATCGAGGTTTAGCAGTGCTATAACGGTAGTGAGATTGGAATCCAGCGGCGAGAAATCGGTTAATACAGAAATGGTTGCAAGACCAGAAACCAGCAAAGCCGCGGATATAAATACTACTAGAATGCGGGTCAAGCGCAGGCGTTTTACCAAACTCCTTATAGTCTGGTAATTACCGGTAGTGCCAATATTAGCTGTTTGTTCGCTCATTTTTTTAAAACCAAATGCCAATTTTTTACATTCTAAACTGAATTTTACTCGATAGATCGCTAATAACCTATTTAGGTGTTCGGGTAACTGGGATATTCAAGTCACGAATTTTCTTTCGTAACGTATTTCGATTGAGACCCAATAAATCAGCAGCTTTCAATTGATTGCCGCGGGTCGCTCCCAAGGTGAGAGCAATGAGTGGGCGTTCGACCTCTTTCAATATTCGCTCATATAACCCGGCCGGTGGCAACTCGCCGCCATGTGCGGAAAAATAATCTTTGAGATGACCTTCAACCGCTTCGCCAATGCCGTTGCTTTTGCGCTCTTCATTAACCGGTGTTCCGGTATCAGACAGCTCTGCTTCAATAACATCGATACCGATGGTTTCTTGTGAGTACAAAGCTGCCAACCGCCGAATTAGATTTTCCAACTCACGAACATTTCCCGGCCACTGATAGTCCTGTAGTCGCTCAAGCGCTTGTCCATCGACAATTTTCCAAGGCAAGCCTTCTTCGGTTGATTGCGCGAGAAAATGTTTCACTAGTTCCGGAATATCCTCGCGCCGTTCTTTAAGTGGCGGCATCCGGATTGGAACAACGTTCAAGCGGTAATAAAGATCTTCGCGGAACAGTCCCTGGCGGATCAGTTGGGTTAAATCCCGATGCGTCGCAGCGACGATACGAACATCAGTGCGAATGGCTGTTTTACCGCCAACCGTCGTGTATTCGCCTTCTTGTAGAACACGTAAAAGTCGGGTTTGCGCCTCGGCAGGCATGTCGCCAATTTCATCGAGAAACAAAGTACCGCCTTCGGCTTGCTGAAAACGTCCGGTTGAGCGGGAAGTGGCACCCGTAAAGGCCCCCTTTTCGTGGCCAAACAACTCACTTTCGATCAATTCACGAGGAATAGCCGCCATGTTTATCGCGACAAACGGAAAGTTTTTGCGGGTACCGTAATCGTGGAGTGCGCGGGCGGCGAGTTCTTTGCCGGTTCCGGATTCACCGGTAATCAGTACGGTAAGATCGGTTGCCATCAAACGGGCCAAAGTGCGGTAGACTTCCTGCATGGCCGGTGACCGGCCGATCAGCGGCAGAATTTCGTCATCGTCATCATCGAAATTCGGTGCGCCGGTATTTTCCTGGGTTGCTTGTAAGGCACGCTCGACGACGTTGAGCAGCTCGTTCAGATCAAACGGCTTCGGTAAATATTCGAAAGCGCCGCGCTGGGTCGCATTGACGGCCGTCATCAAGGTATTTTGCGCACTCATAACGATGACCCGAAGCTCGGGGCGGATTTTTTTGATGCGTGGCAGGAGATCTAGGCCATTCTCGTCCGGCATGACCACATCCGTGATCACCAGATTGCCCTCACCTTCGCTCACCCATTTCCATAAAGTTGCGGCATTTCCGGTCGTTCTGACATCATAACCGGCGCGACCGAGGGCTTGATTGAGGACCGTGCGTATGGCGCCGTCATCATCTGCGACTAAGACTGTTGCATTACTCAAGCTACTAACTCCTAATCTTGCTCTGCTGATTCTGTTGACATCGGCAGGATGACGCGAAAAATTGTTTTCCCGGGCTGGCTGTCAAATTCGATGCCGCCGCCATGGTCGTCCACCATTTTGGCAACCAAAGCCAGGCCGAGTCCTGAACCTTTGGGTTTTGACGTCACAAAAGCATCAAACAGGTGCTCTTGCAGGTCAGCTGGGATACCGTCGCCATTATCCTGTACACTGATGACCAGCGGCAAATGAGTGCGCGACGTGCTGCCCGGTACAGCAAAGCGGACACTATGCTGGTATGCAGTTTTTAATACTATTTCGCCATTCGACCCGCTGACGGCTTCGGCGGCATTTTTCACTAAATTTAGAAAA
>JABIIH010000124.1 GCA_018649245.1 Rhodospirillaceae bacterium
CCCGATCTGCCGCAAGGCTATCAAATCTCGCAATTCCTGGAACCGATTGTCGGCGAAGGCGTGGTGACCTTGGATATGCCGGAAGGCCCGCGTGATATTGGTGTCGAACGCCTGCATATGGAACAGGATGCCGGCAAATCGCTGCACGACCAGGACCCGAAACGCACCTTCATTGATCTCAACCGCTCAGGCGTTGCTTTGATGGAGATTGTCTCCAAACCCGATTTGCGAAGCCCGGCCGAAGCCGGCGCCTATATGCGGAAAATGCGGGCGATATTGCGCTACCTCGGCACCTGTGATGGCAATATGGAGCAGGGCTCTCTGCGTTGTGACGCCAATGTCAGTGTCCGCCCGGTTGGTGAAACTGAGCTCCGCACCCGGGCCGAGATCAAGAACATTAACTCGGTTCGCTTTGTTATGGCGGCGATTGAATATGAGGCCGAGCGTCAGGGTGAAGTCTATGAAGACGACGGCAGCGTGGTGCAGGAAACCCGGCTTTATGATGCCAATAAAGGTGAGACCCGCAGCATGCGCTCGAAAGAAGAAGCGCATGATTACCGCTATTTCCCGGATCCGGATTTGCTGCCGATTGATCTCGAGCAATCCTTTGTCGATGATATCAAAGCCGGTCTGCCCGAACTGCCGGATGCCAAGAAGCAGCGCTTCATTGATGACTATGGTTTGGCCATCGATGATGCGGCGACCTTGGTGGCCGATAAAGAGACAGCATATTATTTCGAAGTTGTGGCCAAAGCAGGTGATGCCAAGCTCGCCGCCAATTGGGTGATCCATGAATTATTCGCCGTGCTTAATAAAGCTGGCCTGAGCATTGCTGACAGCCCGGTCTCATCTGATGATCTCGGAAAGCTGGTGAGCTTGATCGCCGATGATACGATCTCCGGCCGCATCGCCAAGGATGTCTTTGAAGTGATGGTCGTCGAGGGTGGTGACCCTGAAACAATCGTTGAAGCCAAAGGCCTCAAACAGATCACCGACACCGATGAGATCGAAGCCATGATTGATGCGCTGATCGCCGAGAACCCCGATCAGGCCCAGCAATATAAAGATGGCAACACCAAAGTTGCCGGCTGGTTCGTCGGCCAAATGATGAAAGCCAGTCAGGGCAAAGCCAACCCGCAGATGGTCAATGAGCTTTTGCAGAAGAAACTGGGTTAACCCTTTCTCCTTCCTCTCAGCGTTTTAAGCACCAGATTGACCGATGGGCGGCTCATATAACCTCGCTCGGAAAAGCGATGGGTCACCCGACCAGACTGATCCAACACCAGGATAATGGGGTGGGCGACGCCATAGCTGTAGCTGCCGGGTGAATAGTTCTCGTTGAGCAAGCCGAACTTTCGAATAATCCGGGATTTGTCATCGGCGATCATTGTCAGGCCCGGCGCCATGCGCTGGTGAAATCGTTTGAGTGCTCGTACGTCGTCATAGGTGACGGTGGCGACCTTAAATCCAAGTGCTTCAAATTTATCAATTTTTCTGTGCCAAGCGACCGCTTGGTGCATGCAGAACGGTCACCAATCGAAAGACCGTGAAAACAGCAAAATGAGGCCTTTTTTACCGCTTAAACTTGGCAGGTTTTGGGGCTGGCCGTCCTGATCAATGGCGTCATCTAATAACGGTCCTGCTGCGGCGCCAATTTTTGGGCCGTGGGGAATTGCATCATAGCGGCTCTCAGCCGCGGCAATATTGACCAGCACCAAGAGGGCGATCAATGCACCCACAACCACGAGCTTGATCCTGCAATATGATAATTTAAGCTTCAAACCGACGACCCATTAAAGTTCAGCTAACTTATTCATCTCCTTTTTATCGGCTGAGAGGCGCGAAGTGGGAAAAAATCTCCACACCACACGCTGATTTGAAGGAGCGTGAATTCCTCTTTCAGGCGCAATCCCTATAGTGGGAAGGCTAATCGGGAGGGAAAGATGCCAAAATCTAAAAACCGCAAGCGCAAAAGTAAATCGAGCCCAAGTGGTACCGGCGGCAAGGTCAAGTGGAGTGGTGGCCGTCAGAGCGGCAAAAGCTATACCCATTGGTACGTCATTGCCTTTGTTGCCGCAGTTATATTGGGCGGTGGCGGTTATATTTGGCAATCGGTCCAAGCAGACCAGGCGTTTCAAGCCTTAGCCGAAGAAGGTAAGCCGTTGCTCACCGGTATTGAGACGCCACCCAATCTGGGACGTGACCATCTCAACGGGGGGCAGGGATACAACTACCGTGATGATTTTCCGACGTCCGGCCCACATGCGCCATTCTGGTCGAACCCAGGTTTTTATACCGATCCCCAACCACAAATTCAGCTGGTTCACGCCATGGAACATGGACACGTCGTTATCTACTATGACAAGCCGGCGCCGGAAAATCTTGCAACAATTAAAGATTGGGCAGCGATATATGGCGGCAATTGGAGCGGTGTTCTTGCCGTGCCACGCCGCGGTTTGAATAACCAGATTGTGCTGACCGCTTGGCGCAAGCGGCTGAAATTAGACGCCTTTGACACCAAGATAGCTGCTGCCTTTATTGATGCCTACCGGGGCCGTGGGCCGGAACGCCAAGTTCGGTGATGCCCATAACGGCAAAACCGTCAAACATCATCCCCTCGAAATAGTGTAATAAATCAACCCGGGTTAAATTAATAAATCCCATAATGTGGGATTTTAAGAAAAATTGGCTGGCTTTATCTAATTTGATCAGTAAAGTGTGCTGATTAGAATTATTTAAATTTTCAATATCACTGTAGAGATTAAAAAATGGCGCACGATCCAAAAAATCCGATCAAATTGTTTCACCATATGGCGATAGATGTCTCCGATATGGATGTATCGATTAAATTTTACCGCCAATTGTTTGGCTACAAACTGTCCGAACGTCACGAAGCCGGTGAGGTTGAGGCCATTCAGGTTGAACTCGCCTTCCTGCGCATTCAGAACAATCACCACGATATGGTGCTGTCCCACACACCCGGAAAAAATTACCGCGCTCGCAATGAACAAGATGATATTGAAGGCACGACGCTGTTTCATCATTTGGCTTGGCAGTGTCAGGACCATGACGCCTGGCTCGAGATGCAGGAGCGGGTCAAGGAAATGGGCATTGAGGTTATCCGGGGGCCTGTCGTTCACAGCGCCTATGATCCGCGCGGCGAAGGCTCTTGGGGTGAGAACGAGAGTTTTTATGTGCTCGACCCGGACGGCCACCGCTTGGAAATATTCTGCGATATGGCGACCATTGATGAGGACGGCACATTTGTCTCCTATACCGGCGAGCGCATCGAAGAAGCAGTCGTCGACGAACTATAAGTCTTCCTATATAAAGTCCCGAACTACTACCAAACAGAAATAACACCGGTATCAGAGGAAAGTACCATGACCGAAGTCGTAATCGTTGATGGCGTACGCACGCCAATCGGAAAAATGGGTGGCGCGCTATCAAGTGTGCGGCCTGATGATCTGCTCGCCGAAACCTACAAAGCGCTAATTGAACGAACCGGCATTGATCCGGCGCTGTTGACCGAAGTTTATGCCGGCTGCGGCAACCAGGGCGGTGAGGATAATCGCGACGTGGCCCGCATGTCTGTACTGCTCGCCGGCCTGCCCAAGGAAGTACCGGGCACCACCGTAAACCGTAACTGCTCGAGCGCTTTGGAGGCGGTCAACTTGGCTGCCAAAACGATCCTGGTCGGTGAAGGTGATCTGGCAATTGGCTCCGGTGTTGAGTGCATGAGCCGCGCTCCCTGGGCAATGATGAAACCGGAACGCCTGCCGACCACCAGCCCACCAAAAATGTGGGACACCACCGTGGGCTGGCGCTTCAATAATGCCAAAATGGATGAGATGTATCCGATTGTCAGCCTCGGCGAAGGCGCCGAGATCATTGCCGAGGAAATGCAGATCAGCCGTGATGATCAGGACGCTTATTCCTTGGAAAGCCACAGCCGCGCTATTGCTGCTATTAATGATGGCAAGTTTAAAGATGAGATTATCGAAATCTCGGTACCGCAGCGCCGTGGTGATCCGGTCGTGGTCGACACCGATGAGCATCCGCGCTACGAAAAATCCAACGGCAAATATGAAATGGCCATTGATACCGAGAGCCTCGCTAAGCTGCGCCCGGCCTTCAAAAAAGATGGCTCGGTAACGGCGGGCAATTCATCGGGCATCAATGATGGTGCGGCGGCTTTATTGCTGGCGAGCCGGGACAAAGCCGAAGAGCTGGGCTTGAAACCGCTGTTGCGCTGGGTCGGTTCGGCCAGTGCTGGGACTGACCCTAGTCATTTCGCCTATGGCCCGATCCCAGCGACCGAGAAATTGCTCGAGCGCTTTGAACTTACCATTGGCGATATCGGCTTGGTCGAGCTC
>JABIIH010000116.1 GCA_018649245.1 Rhodospirillaceae bacterium
CGATTGGCGGAAAGCGGACTGGGATAATGTCCTTGATCGCGTTGTCGATGAAATTAATACAGTAAAGCAAGAACACGGTGCTGAGTCGGTTGCCTTTATGGTCGGCTATACGAAAGAGTTGCGGCCCTATTTTCAACGCCTGAGCTATCTATTCGGCTCACCCAATTATATCACTGAATCGAGTTGCTGTTTTTCTGCCACTCGGATTGCCTCGGTGCTGACATTTGGCGAAAAATACGGGTTCATGTATGGTCCAAGCCGCGTTCATCAGCCGGAAACCAAATGCCGGATGGTTTGGACGAACGATACTGAGAACAGCAAACTGCCCTATAAAAATCATTATCTTTTCCGCCAAACCGATGTGCCACTTATTGTCGTTGATCCGCGCCGTACCAGTTTGGCAAAAAGCGCGGATATACATTTGCAGTTACGCCCAGGTTCTGACGGGGCTTTGGCGCTTGGCCTGGGACATATCATCATCCGGGAAGGACTGCATGATCAGGAATTCCTTGATCAATGGGCGCATGGATTTGCCGAATACGAAGCCTACGTGAAAGACTTTACACCAGACCGGGTTGCTGAGATTACGGGTATCAAAGCTGAATTAATTGAAAAAGCAGCAAAGCTCTACGCCTCAAGTACCCCAGCAGTGATTGGATTATCGCCGACGGCAACGGTTCATGCCTCCAACGGATGTCAGAACCATCGGGCAATTATTTTGCTCTGTGCTTTGACAGGCAATATAGATATCAAAGGAGGCAATCGCCCAAAGGTGGATGTATCAGAGAAAAATATATCGCTCCGCGAAACGGTTTTACCTGAATTGCCGGACGCCATGGGCAAAGATCGGTTTCCGTTATTCTCCAAATACTATTACGAAGGCCAGGGCATGACGCTCGCCGATGCAATTGAGAGCGGCTCTATTAAGGCAATTGTTTCCTTTGGCGCTAATGTGATGATGTATCCTAACTCGGGCCGGCTGCGTGAGCAGCTTAAAAAATTGAAGTTTTTCTCGGTCTGTGATTTTTTCGATACGCCGACCCGCGAGTTTGCACAGGTTTCTCTTCCGGCGGCGACTCATCTGGAACGTGAAAGTCTTATCATTGAGAATAAAAAGCTAAGGTATCGCCCCAGTGCCATTCCGCTTCGCGGCAACGCAATGGCGGATGCCGACATCATTTTCAAATTGGCGAAGAAATTGGGATTAAGCGATCGGTTCTGGGACGGCGACATTCGGCAAAGCTTTAACGAGCGCTTGGAAACAACCGGGTACACAGTTGAAGAACTGCCGGATAAAGGCGCGACGATGCCATTTCCCATGGAAACAACCGAGAGAAAATACCAACAAACCGGCTTTGAAACGCCATCGGGGAAAATAGAATTCGTTAGCCAGGAGCTCATTGATGCCGGGCACAGTGGATTACCGAAATATGCAGAACCATTTTGGTCACCGGTGAGCACGCCCGAGATTGCTGCCGATTACCCTTACGTTCTAACGAGTGGAGCCCGCAGCAGTAACTACACTCATTCTCAAGGGCGTCATCTAAAATACTTACGGGCCATTGAGCCTCACCCTTATGTCAGCATTAGTTTGGAGGACGGCCAGGCCTTGGAAATTCACGATGATGATTGGGTGCGGGTCTCGTCGCCGATTGGAGAAATCGAATTGCGGGCGAAAGTGTCTGATTTGATGGCCACGGGCGTCGTCAGTTGCCCGCACGGTTGGGTGGAAGCAGAAATTAACCTATTGATGCCGGATGTTTTGTGTTCGATTACGGGGTTCCCAGCGTTCAAATCGAGCTTGTGCAATATTGAGAAAATTTCAACACCGGCGTAGGGCCTACTGTAACTGTCGATTGGTTATAAATCAGAAAAATGGGTAGTCACGTTAACCTCACTCAAAAAAATTGGTACGAGATGCAGTCGCCAAGCTATCCAACAGCTGCACGTAAATAAGATCGTTAACGCGGCAGAGCAGTTGCATTTAACCTATGTTGGTCTGCTATTGTATGCTTTAGGGGTTCCGGCTTGTGGTCGCTAAATATTATTTTTACTCGTTGACTTTTCCATACGATCCTTGAAGTACTCGCTGTCTTTGGGTCGTATCTCAACGGCAGTTAATATGATATCAACATCAATACCATTGGACGACATTGGTAACCTCAAGAACAATTCATCAGAATCTACAGAAAACGCTTTACCATATGTTTTCTCGACAATCGGCAATTGCCTCTTAAAGACTTGAACGTAACTGTCGAAAGCTTTTTTGGATAAAGACTTCGGCAGAATATCCGTAACACTTTTACCCGTCATTTCTTGGCCCGTAGAATCAACAACTTTAGTTCCCCAAAATCGAAATCTAAAATCAGACCCATCGGATTGGACGTCGACGACTACACTTCGGGGGATTACGTCGATCGGTAAATCCCTTAACTCGATTTGAGAATAATTGGGCGCAAATTTATCTCCGCGCTTATCATTCCAATAATTGAATACGCTAAAAAGAAGCGGAAACTTCGTGCAATTCTCTTTGACTGAAAAAAAAGCTGTCGCATCATCAATTAAAATATCAAGTTTTTGCAACCTCGATATTTCATAGGAAGACATGGTTTTTTCCTGTTTCCGATAATCGTTACTACAATCCTATTGAAAAATCATACCTTACTCATTCTGACCTATCCATGATTGTTATCAATTTGAAGGAAGTAATATGCAGTCCAATGTTCGCTGTTGGCTAAGTGCAGACATTTGGTTGAGATGATTTGACGTCTGCATTACTCCCGAAAGCGGACATTATTGGTACGACGCAAAAGAATCTGCTTTTGACCCAAAGCGGACAATTGGCATCGGTAATTCGTGGATCTGCTTTCGGAGCCTTAGCCGACATTATTAGATTTACCTTCTTACCTCCGCACTAGATTTTGAGGCTTCGCTAATGGCTCCGTTTTCAAGCGTGGGGGCCAGACGGATTCCGGTATTGTGGCCCCATAGCCACAACAGCGCCGTTAGACCAGCCCCGATCGCAAGAGTAACGGAAAAGCCCAAAAATTCTGCGATCCATCCCATCATCGCTGCGCCTACAGCTGGTAGTCCCCAAGAAAGTACGGCGGTGATGCCGATGATTCTGCCACGGACTTTTTGCTCGACCGTGTTTTGTATGAGGGTCTGCGAAGTAATTGAGCCAGCGACTATCGCCATACCGACGATGCCGATCAAAATTGCGCCGACCCAAATATTTCCCGACGTGAGGAACAGCAACATTGCGAGCGCCGAGATCAGGAGGGACCAAGTAAACACTTTGGTCAGGCCGTCGGTCTTGCCGCGACGGGCAAGCCAAATCCCGCCGATCATAGCGCCCAATCCGGTTGCCGAGAGCAATATCGACAAGCCTTCTGCCCCCATCTCGAAAATTTGATCTGCGATGCCCGGTGCAAGATCGAGGTAGGGCCGTATCAGCATTGCCGTCACGGACAACAAAAAGAGGAGAAAAAAGATGCCTGTATGGGTGTAGGCGTATCGGAAACCTTCAATGAGTTCGTGGATGATCTTTGTTGGCCTTTCGGCAGCCTGTTCGCGTTCTTCCGGCTTTTGGAAAAATAGACCCACGAAGAAGACGAGAAACATGCCAGCAGCGAAAACGATAATCACTGGCAGGTCGACAATCTGAAACAACCCGCCGAATAGAGCCGGGCCTAAAAAGCGCGCCAAATTGTACGTCGCCGAATTTAATGCGATTGCAGCGGAAAGGTCGTCCCTCGGCACGAGATGATGAATAAAGGACATGCGTGGCGGAATTGTTATCGCTTCACCGGTTCCAACGATCACTGACAAAATGACAATGCCATAAATATTGAGAGAGCCCGTCAAGGCTAAAATCGCCGTTAGCAGTCCGCCTAACACCACCAGTGTCTGGCTTAGCCTCATCATCCGCAGAGAACCGAAACGATCGGCCCAAGCGCCAGCAACAATCGTCATAATAACCATCGGAAATGTGTCAGCGAAGGCTACGATGCCTAGCCATGCCGGTGATCCAGTTAGCTCCCAGGTGAGCCAGCCAAGCGAAACCTTAAACAGCCAACGCCCGGTCGTATTGATGCCGTTGCTCCACCACATCAGCCTGTAGCCTGGATGGGATAAGGCTCGGCCAATACCGCCGTAAAAAGAATTTGCTGCCAATTGAACTGTTTCCGATGGTTGGTCCACGTCTTATCAGGGACTCTGCTGCGATTTACGTTTCGCCGATCAGGACCCGACAATACATAGGCAGCAAAATCCTAGGAGGGCAAGATTGTTTCTGGCGCAGACCAACGCCTGGTTAGGTAATCAATGGGGACGGAAATTGTTGTCGCGGTAATACCCTCTCTCGGCGCGAGCTATTTTCGGGCATTGTTCAGATTACGTAAAAGAGTCTGCTTTACCCCCGAAAGCGGACATTCGGAACTCTATATAGGTAAAGGCGAAATTATAAAATCAAGAAAGTGATGATTCATTCTATCCGGCATTATCAGTCTTTGACGACGGAAGCCGTATATGGAAGGCGGCTCCTTGCTTCGGTGCGGGTTCATACCATATTTGGCCACCATATTCGGTGACAATCGAATGACAGATCGGCAGCCCCATGCCAAGGCCAGATTTTTTTGTCGAGAAATAGGGGTCAAATAGTCGTTCCTGATCATTGGGTTCTATGCCGGGACCGTTATCTACAATCCTAAGTGAGATTGTGTCGTTCTCTGCAAATGTGCTAATTACCAGTTCTCCTGAACTGGATTCCAAGGATTTCATTGCTTCAACGCTATTGCGGACGAGATTTAAAATGACCTGTTGGATTAAAATTGGATCCCCTTTAACTGTGGGAAGGTTCTGGGCAAGATCGAGTTTCAGGTCTACTTGGTTTAAGTCAAAATCGGCAATCAGTATCTGCCTCGCTGCATTGACAGTGTCATTTATATTTATATTTTCTGATTTTTGCTCGTCTCTACGAATAAAGTCCCTTAAGCGCTGGATAATATTTCCGGCACGAATTGCTTGATTAGAAGCTCTCTCTAACGCTTCCAGGACAGATGTTGAAACGGGTTCCCCAGATTTCATACGTCGTATACTACCGTCAATATATGCCGCAATGGCTGCCAATGGTTGATTAAGCTCATGGGCAATCCCGGTCGCCATTTCGCCCATCGTCGCAACCCTGGATACATGAGCCAGTTGTTCTCGATGCAAGCGTGATTGTTCTTCGCTCAATTTACGGCTGGTAAGGTCTTTTGCAGTCCCGGTAGTCCCAATAACATTCCCTTCTTCGTCATATGCCACAACTGCATTAAAGCTTAAATGAACGGGAGACCCGTCTTTCCTCTGGTGGATGGTTTCGAGTTCAATATATTTTTCACCTTTTTTAATCTGTTCAAAAACCACCAAATCCAATTTCGCCTGTTCCGGGGTCATGAATTCGCTGAATGGTTTGCCTATCATTTCATCTGGTTCATAACCATGCGTGATACTGGATGCTTGATTTACAAAGGTGTAGTTGCCATCGGTGTCAACCGACCAAATTAAATCGTGGGATAGTTCTACTAAATTTCTATATTTCTCTTCACTTTTAGTTATCTCATCCAATAATATTTGCTTATCGACCTGCAATAGAATCGATTTTGCGAGCGATTCGTGAGAAGACCTTGCTAAAAAACTAATAGTGACAACGAACAGTGCAAGCATCCCACCCATTAGGATAGACAATTCATCTTGTTCATATCCAAATCGGATCACTAGAGGTAATAGGGAGGGAGCGACAAAGGCATAAAAAGCTGGCAACCAAAAGGCATAGGCGACAACTGCACCTGCCGCCAGCCCGCCTAGGACAAATGCCAAGAAAACTTGAAATTGAGGGTAGTCTGGTTGGAAGAACAATATGCCAGCAACGCCCCACAATAAGCCTGTTATGCCGACACTAATTGAAAATGAATGCACCCATCTCAACAATTCAGTGAATTGCGCGGAACTGTCATCAAAACGGCGGTGATATAGATAGCAAATGGCGTTCCAACCCAGCGAAATCAAACCCCAAGAAAACAAAATATGGGCCGCAACTACATCACGCAGAACAACCATCATTAAAATCGTGATGACCGAATTAATTAGAATCGGAATATTAAAATTCTTCTGGACTTGTTTGATGAGTTGTTCTTTGACAACATCGTCTCGGATATCTAAGGCAGCGGCTTCATGATCACGGCCAACGGCAATTGTTGAATTACTATTCCGAGATTGTGACATTTTTCACCTGTTTCCAACACTAGGTTTTTTGACACGATTAACAATCGCAGCTTCTCTTGGCCGGTATATCTAGATGGCTTTGGACATTTTGATCCTAACCTTACTAACGGACATGTTCAAAGATTATTGAACTCAACAAATGGAGCGTTTTCCTCTTTTCGCATGGTTGAATGTTAGAATATTCATTTGCTAAAATGTCTGCTTTCGTGTGTATAGCGGACATCTGATGCCCCTACCGGAACCAACTCTTTGCCGATCCCCCTCCCTCCCCAATTTATTAGGCGGGGGAAGCCACAATTTTTTCCTGGGATGGGGAGAGTCTCGGTGTACTCTGTGGTGAATATAGCTCGAATTAATGGGGACACCTAACAAGTTCATGTCCCCTTAATACTAAATGTTGCCTTTAGTATCTCACAGCCATCTCGCTCGAACGTGTTTAGCCTGATTTAAATCCATAAGTATAATTGTGCCATGAACTTTCATGCGCCGAGATATTCTAATCCGCCGTCTCCCCGAAAACAGTCTGCGCTGCTCAATCTTATTAAGGGCAGGCCGGTGCTGGCGATTTTTGAATTTACTCTGATGTGTAATTCGGCCTGCGGTTATTGCAATTTGCCCTTGAACCAAAAACGTTATGAGCTAAGCCGGGCCGAGATAAAGCGGATTTTTACTGACCTTTACCGTAGCGGCATTCGTCATATTTTTATCCAGGGCGGCGAACCCTTGGTACGCAAAGACTTACCGGATGTGCTGGAGGATTTAGCAGCACTTGGTTTTGCCCTGACACTGGTCACTAACGGCACGCGGTTTACGTCGGAATTAGTGGCGCGATTGGCAAAATTGCCGGTTTCGATCTCGGTTAGTTTGGATACGCTTAACCGGGAGCGCTATCAGCGCATTCGCGGGCGTGATCAATTGCCACAGGTGTTGGCCGGGCTGGAGCTCCTGAAGGATTTTCCCAACCCTAAGCATCTCACTTGTATCGTTAGTGAGCAAAATCGCCACGATGTCAAAGAAGTGGCTGGATTCGCCCGGGCGCGGGGTTTTACACCCATCATCGGTGCTTATCATTGGGATGTCCTGGCTTACGGCAAAGCAGATGCGGAATTGATCTATGAGCGAGAAACGGTGGCCGCTGTTTTTAAGGACCTGCTGACCTCCAATGCGGTGCCGCGCGGCTATGTTAGAAATTATGCCAAAGATAATCTGCGCTGGCTTGAAGGTAAGAAACTCAACGCTTGCGATGCTGGGAAATACAGCATTGCGATTGACGCCTCCGGCAAGGTCTCCGCTTGCCTTGCCATGCCGCAGGCCGGCAATTTGCGGCAGCAGAATTTAGACCAGATATTACGATCTCTTGATCGGACGGCGATCAAAGACTGCTCGGATCAATCAAGCTGTAATATATTGTGCAGCCGGGTGGTCGGCTCAAAGCTGCGCCATCCGTTGGCCAACTATCCCGGAAAGCCATCCGTCTGACGCAGCGCTTCGCCTAGCACCATGGCGGCCGAAACCGCGATATTAAGACTGCGCATCTCCGGCGACATCGGTACCTTCAAGCGGGCATCAACGGCAGCGTGAACCTCATCGGGTACGCCGGCGCTTTCTCGGCCCAGCAATAAGATATCGGCAGGCTGAAATTCGAAATCCGTATAGCTAGTATCAGCTTTGGTCGTGAGCAGAACGATTCGCTGATTTTGATCACCATTGGCAATAAACTTTGCCCAGGAATCGTGTTTGGTAAGTTCGACTTGATCGAGGTAATCCATACCGGCGCGCTTTAGACGCCGGTCGCTGAAGACGAAGCCACAGGGTTCAATGATGTCGACACCGATGCCAAAACAGGCGGCTAAACGCAGGATTGTTCCGGTATTTTGCGGAATATCAGGCTCAAACAGCGCTAATCGCATAAAAGTTATACCTTATTTTTATTATAAATCTCAAAAAAACCAACGATTTCAGAGAGTTTTTCCCCAATATTACAATGATTTATTGGTCATTTTGGCTTTTCTAACGGCGTATTCTGCATTATACCTTGGCCCATTCAAAGGCCTGGACAGTGTAAAACCAATAAATTATCCCCACTTATACATTTAACGACCTATGTAGAGGACTAAACATCCGGTGCTAACCGGTGTGAAAGAGGAAAAAGGCATGGCTGAAACTGCTTCAACCGCGGAAGGCGCAGGACACGAATCGCCTGACGATAACAAGCGAGACTTTCTATTGTATTCTACCATAGCCGTCGGTGCTGCCGGCACGGCAATGGCTGTATGGCCCTTCATTGATGCCATGAACCCCTCGAAAGATGTGCTGGCATTGGCTTCAACGGAACTTGATATATCCTCGATCGAAGAAGGCCAAAGCATTACGGCGATCTGGCGCGGCAAGCCGATTTTTGTGCGCCGCCGCACAGCCAAGGAAATAGAAGTCGCCCAGGCCACCGAATTGAAAGATCTCCCTGACCCTGAGGCCGATAAGGACCGGGTCAAGAAAAGTCAGTGGCTGGTGATGATCGGTATTTGCACCCATCTCGGCTGTATTCCGCTGGGTCAGAAAAGCGGCGATACCAAAGGCGAGTTTGGCGGTTGGTTCTGCCCTTGCCACGGCTCGCATTATGATACGTCCGGACGCATCCGCAAAGGTCCGGCACCGAAGAATTTGGCGATACCGCCGTATAAATTCATCGATGACACAAATATTCTTATAGGTTAGGGAGCCAAAACATGAGCACGCCAACCTGGAAAAATCCAATCGTTCAATGGGTCGATCACCGCTTACCGATCGTCACCTTCCTTGATCATGCGATTGTCAAATATCCGACGCCGCGCAATCTGAATTACTGGTGGAACTTCGGTTCACTCGCCGGCGTAATACTGGTCGTCATGATCGGTACCGGTATTATGCTGGCAATGAACTACGTGCCCCATACGTCAATGGCTTTTGATTCCGTTGAACGCATCATGCGGGACATCAATTACGGCTGGTTGATCCGCTATCTCCATGTGAATGGCGGATCGATGTTCTTTATCTGCGTTTACATCCATATTTTTCGCGGCATGTATTATGGCTCTTACAAAGAACCGCGCGAGTTGCTATGGATCATCGGCATTTTCATTTTCCTCGCGATGATGGCGACTGCCTTTTTGGGCTATGTGCTGCCCTGGGGACAAATGAGCTTCTGGGGCGCCACGGTGATCACCAATTTATTCTCGGTCGTGCCGTTCTTCGGTGAAGCTATCGTGCAGTGGCTGTGGGGTGGCTTCTCGGTCGATAACCCGACCCTGAACAAATTTTTCTCGTTCCATTATCTTTTGCCGTTCATAATTTTTGCTCTGGTGTTTATTCATCTCTGGGCTTTGCATACGCATAAATCCAGTAATCCCTTGGGTATTGAAGTTCAGGGCGATGAAGATGAAATTCCCTTCCATCCTTATTATACAGCGAAGGATGCTTACGGTTTTGGTGTATTCCTGATCGTCTTCCTGGGCTTTACGTTTTTTGCACCAAACTTCTTTGGTGAACCGGACAACTACATCGAAGCCAATCCGTTGGTGACGCCAACACATATCGTACCGGAGTGGTATTTCCTGCCGTTTTACGCGATCCTCAGGGCAGTGCCGGATAACTTTGTTGATATTTGGGGAATCTTGCCGGTTATTATTCCAGCCAAAACCGCTGGTGTGATTGCCATGTTTGCCTCGATATTAGTGCTGCTGGTATTACCGTGGCTGGATACGTCCAAAGTCAGGAGCGCAAAATTCCGGCCAACTTATTTCTGGCTGTTTTGGCTATTTTTCATCGACACGATCATCTTGGGCTATATCGGCGCCAAGCCCGCTGAAGGTACGTTCCTGCTGATCGGCAGATTGGCAACCGCCTATTACTTCCTCCATCTGGTGATATTTATGCCGCTGGTTGGCAAGTATGAGAAAACCAAACCGTTACCAGATAGTATTAGCGCGGCAGTTACTGCCGGCGGATCTGATGCGAAGGAGGGCAGCTAATGTTTAAGAAAATTCTTATTGTCGCTTTCGTAACGATGCTCGGTGCCGGCATAACCGGTATCAAGAGCAGCCCGGTTCAAGCAGCAGGCGATGTCGCTCATCCGGCATCTCAAGAATGGACCACCGATGGCCTGTTTGGCTTCTTTGACCGCAAGCAGCTTAAACGCGGCTGGCAGGTCTATAGTGAAATATGTGCCTCCTGCCATTCTGTGCGGCTGCTGTTTTACCGCAATTTGCAGGAAATGGGTCTCGCTGCCGAGGAAGTGAAGAAAATCGCCGCCGAAGCAGAAGTGGCTGCCGGTCCTAATGAAGACGGGGAAACCCATAATGACGGCGAGCTAATTGTTCGTCCCGGTAAGGCCTTTGATAAAATCGTCTCGCCTTATCCCAATGATCTCGCCGCCCGTGCCGCCAATGCCGGTGCTTTGCCGCCTGATTTGTCTTTGATGACCAAAGCCCGGGTAAATGGCGCCAACTATCTGCATGCGTTATTGACCGGCTATAAAGATGCGCCTAGTGGCTTCAAGATGTCGGAAGATATGAATTACAATCCATACTTCCCCGGCTCACAAATCGCCATGGGTGAACCCCTCAGCGATGAGGGCGTCGAATATGCTGACGGCACCAAGGCGACGGTCGATCAGATGGCCAAAGACGTCACGGCATTTTTGATTTGGGCGGCTGAGCCTGAATTGGAGGATCGCAAACGCATGGGCGTCAAAGTGATGCTATTTCTGATTATCTTTACCGCCTTGCTCTATGCGGTGAAGCGCCAAGTTTGGGCCAAGCTGCATTAAAACAGCTGATTTCGAAGATTTTATTTGAAGTAGAGGCGTTTAGATAGTTTAAGCTATCTGAACGCCTTTATTTTTTGGGAGTACAAAAATGAAAAATCTAATCATGGCGCTGTTGCCGTTTGTGGCGGCTTTTGCCATTGCCGGCAATCTCCAGGCAGCTGGCAAGCCGAAAGTTCATTTCAAAACCAATGTTGGTGATTTTACCATCGAGCTGGAGCCGGAGAAGGCGCCGCAAACTGTCGCCAATTTTCTGCAATATGTCCGGGACGGCCATTATGACGGCATGATTTTTCACCGCGTTATTAAAGCATTTATGGTTCAAGGTGGTGGCTTTGATAAAAGCTACAATAAAAAGCCGACCCGGGAACCAATCCCCAATGAAGCGGATAAAGGCATACCAAATGAACGCGGCACCATTGCGATGGCGCGCACAGGTGACCCTCATTCTGCGACCAATCAATTTTTTATCAATGTGAAGTTTAACGGCTTTCTCAATTATCGTTCCAAAACTCAACAAGGCTGGGGCTATACGGCCTTTGGCCGAGTGATCGACGGTATGAACATCGTCGGTCGGATATCCCGGATGGAAACAGGTCCGGCTGGACCGTTCCCAACCGATGTGCCGACCAAGCAAGTGTTTATCGAAAAAGCAAAAATTATTTCTGAATAGGGGAGCCATCATGGCAGACAAACCGATTATTGGCATCATCGGCGGCAGTGGACTTTATGAAATTGATGGGCTAACCAATACGCGCTGGGAGCGGGTCGAAAGCCCCTTTGGGCCAACTTCCGATGAGTTTCTGTTTGGCGAGTTGGATGGCTTGCAATTGGTGTTTTTGCCGCGTCATGGCCGAGGCCATAAAATTCCGCCTTCCGAGCTAAATTTTCGCGCCAATATCGATGCCCTCAAACGCGCCGGCGTGACCGAGATTATTTCTTTGTCGGCCTGTGGCTCGTTTAAGGATGAGCTTGATCCCGGCACTTTTGTCATTGCCGACCAATTCATCGACCGGACTTTTGCCCGGGTCAAAAGTTTTTTCAGTACCGGCATGGTCGCCCATGTTGGCTTCGGCCATCCGGTGTGCTCCCGCCTTGGCAATGCCCTGGAAGAGGGTGCTAAGGGTTTGGGTATTAAAACCCAACGAGGTGGTACCTACTTGGCGATGGAAGGACCACAGTTTTCGACCCTCGCCGAGTCTAAGCTTTATAAATCCTGGGATTGTGATGTCATCGGCATGACCAATATGCCGGAAGCCAAGCTCGCCCGCGAAGCCGAGATGTGCTACGCGACGGTTGCCATGGTAACGGATTTTGATTGCTGGCACCCGGATCATGATCATGTGACGGTTGATGCGATCATCAAAGTATTATTGGGTAATGCGGATAATGCGCGCTCCTTGGTCAAAGAGGTGGCGCCAAAATTATCAGGCCGCACTGAACTTTGCTCAGATGGCTGCCACACGGCGCTTGAAAATGCGCTGATCACCGCACCGGAAGCCCGTGACCCCCATGTCTGCGCCAAGCTTGATGCGGTCGCCGGCAGAGTGCTTTAAATCATGAAAGTTAACGGCACACCTTTTCGCACAATCTGGCTGGCCGAAGACGGTTGGGCGGCGGAAATCATTGATCAGACTAAACTGCCCCACGAGTTCATAACGGTGCGCCTTGAAACCATGCAGGATGCAGCGGTGGCGATCAAAGATATGTGGGTGCGGGGTGCGCCCTTGATCGGTGCCACGGCGGCTTATGGTGTTGCCTTGGCGATGCGCGAAGATGCCTCTGATGCCAACCTCGCCGCCATGTATGATCATCTCTACGCGACGCGCCCGACAGCGGTTAATCTGCGCTGGGCTTTGGATGACATGAAGGCGCTGTTGACCCCTCTGCCGGAAGCTGAACGCGAGGCCGTAGCTTATAAACGTGCTGCCGAAATTTGTGATGAAGACGTTGAGATTTGCTCCAATATCGGTGAACACGGTGCGGCAATCATCAAAGAAATCTCTGAAAAGAAAAATGGTGAGACGGTCAATATCTTGACCCATTGCAATGCCGGCTGGCTGGCGACTGTTGATTGGGGCACTGCCCTGGCGCCGATCTATAAAGCCTTTAATGCCGGTATCGATGTCCATGTCTGGGCTGATGAAACCCGGCCACGTAATCAAGGGGCCAGCCTCACCGCTTGGGAACTTGGCCAGCACGGCGTACCACATACTGTCATTGTCGATAATGTCGGTGGTCATCTGATGCAGCACGGTCAGGTTGATCTGGTGATTACCGGCACCGACCGGACGACCTATACCGGTGACGTCTGTAATAAGATCGGCACCTATCTCAAAGCCTTGGCGGCGCATGATAATGATGTGCCGTTTTATGTCGGCCTGCCGTCGCCAACCA
This sequence comes from Rhodospirillaceae bacterium, assembly GCA_018649245.1. Lineage (GTDB taxonomy): Bacteria > Pseudomonadota > Alphaproteobacteria > Rhodospirillales > UBA2165 > TMED23. Next base: position 13,466 of record JABIIH010000116.1, read on the forward strand.
TCGATTGGACCGTCGAAGACGGCGTGCGGGATATTCCCATCGAAGAGCGTGATGCCACGGAGGTTACGGTGATGGTTGGAAAGGATAAGTCAGGTGTGGTTTCAGAAGTGCAAATTACGCCCGATGGCTCACCGGCAGCCAATTACGCTTTTGATGTCACACCCCGGCGCTTGGTCACCGGTCTGATTACCGAGCGCGGTGTCAGTGAAGCCAGTGCCGAGGGATTAAAAAAATTATTCCCCGAATTTTCGTGATGCGGAATTTAAATTCAAAAATCACCGTCTCAAGTTCGGACAACGTGAAAAATGATCAGATAGTTTGATTAATTACGAATTTCTTTCAAGACTCGCAAAATCCCGTATGCTAGGATTTTAGAGTAAGTAAAAAAAAGAACGTGTGAGAAAATATTATTTTAAACAGGAAGGAAAATTTCATGAAAAAGTTACTGTTAGCTGGTGCTGCTTTATTGC
>JABIIH010000097.1 GCA_018649245.1 Rhodospirillaceae bacterium
ATCGCCGTGTTACCGCCAAGCAACTCGGTGCCAACCTCCGCACCGGTGCAGATCGTCGGAATAACGACCGGCGTGCTGAAGACCGGCGCAAGCACTGCATGCATTGCGGCATGACCTATAAAGATAGACCAGGCGGCGAAACCGTATGCGTTTGCAGGATAAATGCCTTGCGGGGCGCTAACGACATCCTCTGATGAAAAGTCTATTACAATACGTGATGGGATTTATCACCGGATTCTTGCTGGCTGACTTTATGGGTTCTCCAGTAGCGAACTTCCTTAGCGGGTTTTAGCGGCACTTACTAAAGTCCCCGATACCATTCCGCCAGGGCCTCGCCAATTTCGTGAGGGCTGTCTTCATGGACATAGTGCAGGCCATTGACCGTTACTTCCTGCTGCTTGGGGAAAGTTCGCACGTGATCCAGGATATCGCCCTTTAGGACTGCCCCGGGCTCACAATGGATCAATAGCTTCGGCAGTTCACTCGCCGCCATCCAGGCGTTGTTGGCATCGATAATTTCAAGCACATCAGCAGGCTTGCCCTCAACCGGGATTTCACGCGGCCAGGTTAGAGTCGGGCGGCGGCCTTCACCCGGTTCCTTATAGGGCCGACGATATTCATCCCAGACTTCTTTGGGCAAATCCCGGATTATCATGGCCGGCAATATTTTTTCAACAAAGAAATTTTCTTTGAGCACTAAATCATCGCCCTCACCCGAGCGAAATTTACGCATCAAATCAGCCACATCCTCCGGCCAGTTGGTCCACTTGAAGTCACCCATCACGCCTTGGGTATAGGCGATAGCCTTGATTGCCTCCGGATGATGGCGCGCCCAGGTTAGACCCAACTGCACACCCCAATCATGCATCATCAGAGTGACATTTTCTGCCAAGCCAAGAGCCGACATAAAACCGTCGATATAGGATTGATGCTCAGTCAGCCGGTAAGAGTCCGGACCACTATCGCTAAGTTTCTCTGAATCACCCTGACCAATATTGTCAATCGCAATGCACCTCGCTTGATCTTCAAGATGAGGAATGACGTTCCGCCACATATATGATGATGTAATATTGCCGTGAAAAAACACTAATGGATCACCGGAACCACCCGTATCTACATAGGCCATCGTTTTGCCACGGATGGTGACGAAATGTTTTTCGTATTCCATTTTAGACTTTATTGCGGTCATCTACTCCCCCCTCAGCATCTGCAATTTTGTATGTTTGAATGCAAATGCTCGACAATTCCGTCCCCTCGGTTACGCTAACAACTTAGGTCAGGGAATTGTCATTTGCCAAATAATAATCTTTTTTCAGCCAGCACAAGCCTTATTGAACGTCATCGGCAAGTATTCCGATTAGCGTTACCAATTATTGTCGCCAATCTTTCGGTGCCCTTGCTGGGCGCCGTTGATACAGCGGTGATGGGGCACCTTGAACATGCACATTTTTTGGGTGCGGTCGCTGTCGGAGCAACCATTATTCATTTCATATATTGGGGTTTTGGTTTTTTGCGCATGGGCACGACCGGGCTCACCGCGCAAGCTTTCGGCGCCAACCAGACAAGTGAAGTAAGAGCGAATTTTCAGCGCGCCGCTTTGCTGGGGGTGGTCATTGGTATGGCGCTATGGGCCTTACAATATCCGATTATCAATTTTGCCCTGCATTTGTTCGACGCCAGCGAAACGGTTGAAAATCTTGCCCGATCTTATTTTCAAATCCGCATTTGGAGCGCGCCAGCGGTGCTGGTAAATTACTGCCTGATTGGCTGGTTCATCGGTGTTCACAACACGCGCTTCACGCTTATTCTCCAGGTCTGGATGAACTGCATCAATATAGTTTTAGATTTAGTCTTTGTCGTCGGCTTCGGCTGGGGCGTCGAAGGTGTCGCCATCGCCACGGTGATTGCCGAGGTTAGCGCCGTCATACTCGGCCTCTATCTCTATCGAACTCAAATTCAAAAAATCGATAAATCTGGAAAAAAGTCAGACCTTTTAAATTTCGATAAGTTGCGCCGTATGATCAGCGTAAACACCGATATTTTTATCCGCACTTTTTGCCTCATTTTCGCCTTTACTTATTTTACCGCCGAGGCTGCTAAGTTTGGTGACGAGGTCTTGGCCGCCAATGCGGTCTTGCTGCAATTCATGCATTTCATGGCCTTTGGCTTGGACGGCTTTGCCCAAGCCGCCGAAGCTTTGGTCGGCAGCGCTTTAGGGGCTAAAGATCGCTTCACGTTCAGAGAGGCGGTAAAAACCTCAACAATTTGGGCGCTGATTGTTTCGCTTGCCTTTACCCTCGTCTATTGGGCTTTAGGAACACTGATAATCGATTTATTGACTGACCTGGAAGAAGTTCGGATTGCCGCGAAAGACGCCTTGACCTGGCTCATAATTCTACCCGTTATCGCGGTCTGGCCCTATATGCTCGATGGTATATTTATTGGCGCCACCCGCTCCGCTGAAATGCGCAACGGTATGATTATTTCACTGGTGGTATTCATTGCTGCGGTATTGGTGTTGAAAGCTGAATACGGCTATCACGGATTATGGTTCGCCTTGACGCTGTTCATGGTCGTGCGCGGCGTCACACTCGGTGTGGTCTACCCAAGAATTGAACGAAGTCTAAATTAAAATTTATAGCCGTAGCGAATGCCAATAGCTTCAAGGCCTTCATTGGTCGAGCATAGTTTGGCGTTAGAAATATGATCGAGATGGAACATCAGGCTATGCACCTCGTTAAGGCGAAATCCAATATCAAGTGACTCCCGGAACAAAATCTTACAGCCGAGCGACTTTTTATCCGTCAAATCAGTTCTTTTGTAGCCATCATGATAAGCGCCACCGAGAGAGAAATTAAAAAACGCATTGCTTAAAAATCCCCACTCCCAGGTTAAGCCAAGATAAGCTTGATTGGTGTCGTTGTCAGAATTTACTGAAAATCCAGCATGGGGGCGCGGCGCCCAGATTTTTTTTAAAACTTCAGGCGAATTAAATAGAATTTCCAAATTGCCGTCATAGCCAGATTCTTTACGATGGCTAAACGGTCCAAAGTCATGGAGTAACGCTCCTACCCGTATTTCAGAAATGATATCACCGTTGCCCGAATTTGACGCTGAGTTTAAATCTAGCGGCTTTGCTGGTGTCTTGCCCGGCGCAAGTGGTGCATCGGATTGCGGATTTGCAGGTGGCCGCACGGTGCGTCCATCAGAAAATGGCCGTGGCGCAGATTGTGCCGTGGCAAATGGATGAGGTTGGTTAAGCAGCCGTGACATATCATAAATGCCACCGCCGGTCCCAGCGTCACTCGATCCTGCTGCCAGTACGATCATCGTACAAAGCCCAATGATAGTTAAAAATCTCAAGGCCAATTTACTCTCAGTGATTTAAAATTTGTCTTTCTAACCGCTAGTTCTCGCACTGTCGCTGGAAGATGTCTAGTCAAACCGTGCCAACCAACAGCATGAAAAATATAGCATTTGAGGTCTTTTCAAACCGCTGGCCGCCCGCTATTGCTTATTGTCAGAAGCAACCAAGAACCAGCATCTTAATCTCACCGGCAATAATATTGGGGGTCGTCAATGATTTATGAATTTCGAACCTATGATCTCGTTCCGGGTTCTGTGCCAGAAGTCCTGAAACGTTTCGGCGACGCTTATGAAAAACGTAAGGAATTTTCTGAACTCGCTGCGATGTTTTACACCGAAATAGGCCCACTCAATCAAATCATTCATATTTGGCCTTATGAGGATGTTAAACAACGCCAGGAAATTCGCGCCGAAGCCATCAAAGCAGGTATCTGGCCGCCGAATATTGCCGAGTTTATCAAGCACCAGCATATTGAGATTATGATGCCATGGTCATTTTCGCCTGAGCTTACGCCGGGTAATCATGGACCGTTCTATGAAATGCGAAGTTACTCCTGTTTTCCAGGTTCCATTCCCGGCACTCAGGAACGGTGGTTATCGTCACTGAAGGAACGCCAGGAACTATCTCCGCTCGGCGCGGTCTTTAGCGTTGATATTGGATCAGCTCTTAAGATTGTTCACCTCTGGCCCTATCAAGATTTAAAGCAACGCCACGAAGTTCGCACTGAAGCCGCCGAAAAAGGTATCTGGCCGCCTAAAGGCGGTGACGGTGGGCTGCCTTTTTTCTCTCAGGAAAACAAAATTCTGCTGCCCGCACCATTTTCACCGATGCAGTAGTTCACGCCATTCAATTTTTGAAAACTTATCGGGCCACATTTATGGTGGCCCTTTTTTTTAACCAACCACAAGGGTTTGTGGCATTACCTTACGAATTCTGGCCAAATGTTTAGCCACCGGATCAAACTTCCGCCACCGCTCTTGTTCTGCATAGGCATGGCGATAAGCATCGGTTTTCGATATATGCACGCCCATAACCTGACCGGCGTTGGCACTGTCGGTAACAATCCAGTTTTTATCAGCACATTCGTATCTTACTGAATAACGCATTCTGCGATCTCCTATGGATAGCGATGTGTCACTTTAGAACGAATATATTTATAAAAAATGAATGAAAAAGCGATTGCTTAGTGAACTATTTGTTAGGTTCTTCGCCGCTCAATGAGAGCGTAATTACACCTTCCCGGCCACCCCGAACGGTTTCAACAGGATGCTGCACGCGACTGAAAACACCGCGGATACCGCGCCAAATTTTCGGCAACAGCCAGATTGCCAGCACGGCAAAAACGCCGAACAGTGCGATAAAAATTATTGGCTTAAAGATGGCAAGAGAAATACCGAGGAACACAAGTACATCTTCAAATATCGACGCCGCCCAGTTACTCGCAGGTTCCGGTGAAGTATTGATAATAGCACGTGAGCCAGCTTTAGTAAGATGCACACCCGCTGCAATAGAGCCACCTAACAGCAACGCAATCGCGGTCTGAACCTCAGGGCCCAATCCTGTTTCAAGGCCGCCGACAGCGCCAGCAGCCATCATCGCACCAGCAGGAATTCTGATAAAGGTTTGGATCGCATCCCAGATTGAATCAACACCTGGTATTTTGTCGGCGAAAAATTCAACAGCGTACATGAAGACGGCAATGCCCAAGACCCACGGACTGGACAAAACCTGCAGATTGGCAGGTAAAGAAATAACACCTAGCAGATCAAGAAACCCAAGCACGGCGACCGTGGCATATAAATTTAGCCCGCTTGCCCAGGAGGCTCCCAGCGCTAAAGTCAATGTTTCCAAGACGCCCATTTAAGCTCCCTTTTAAACCTATTTAGTTTACCCAAAAGGTCCGGCAAGCGCTATCAATATGGTGCGGGCATCAAAATGGCATCATTTGCTAGATTTACAGGCTGAAGATTGTTTTATTTATGATTCAATAAACTATTGCTCGCAGAAGATTACTCTAATTCACTGCCGGCAAATCGCTTATACGCCATGTCTTCAAGTAGAATATGATTGTTCCACCAGTCATGCAAAAATTTTGCCGTAACTTCGACGACACTTACGTCGCCTTTTTCACATTGACCGCGTATATAGGTAAGCTGATCCAGCATTTCGTGATGGAGTCGGCGATGATCCTCTAACCGAGGATAATTTATCTCCGCCATATAGATTTCTTCGGCCTTAAAATGCGTTTGTGAATAGTCGCCAAGCTGATCGATAATGAACCGCACGGTATTTAGGTCCAAACCCGAGTCCGACTGCATTAAATAGGTATCAATCAAATTGAGAATGATTTCATGGTCATCATCGAATTTGGGAACACCAACGCTGTATTCACTTTTCCAATTCATGGAGACACTCCAAATAAATTCCAACCCGGTAATTATAGAGATACTAGAAACACCCGCCTTGATTTAGATCAGAATACAAAATGACCCTTTATTGCGGTAGTAATTTGCCTGGATTCATAATGCCTTTGGGATCTAGCGTGGCCTTAATCTGTTGCATTACTGCCAACGCAACCGGATCCTTGTAATTCGTCATGGCGTAAAGCTTGGTTGTGCCGATGCCGTGCTCGGCGCTGAACGAGCCGCCAAAATCAACAATGGCATCATAAACAGCTGCCCTAATAGCATCCGCATTAGCCATTGAAACATCCGTATTATCCTCCGGTGAAAAAATCGTATAGTGTAAATTACCGTCACCCAAATGCCCCATATGACACATTCTGAGACCCGGCACGATGGCCTCTGCGCGGCGTGTCATTTCATCGACAAAAGCATGTACCTGATCAAGCGGCAGAGAAATATCGAAACCAATCCATACGCCCGCCGCCGTTACTGCTTCCAACGCGCCTTCCCGCATATCCCACATTTCCTGCCGCTGGGCTTCGGAGGATGCAATCACTGCATCCAATACAAGGCCATCATCGAAACCGCTGGCGAGGATTTTTTCAAGTTTTGCTGCTATTGGCACGATGCCTTCAATATCGGCAACGGCTTCTGCATCTGAGGTCGCTGCAATTTCGATCAGCACGCAAAGCTCAGGGATTTCAGCAAACGGAATGTTGTGTTGCGGCGCATGTTGCTGGATGATTTCGAGAAATACCCGCGGGATAAGCTCAAAGGCCTCTACCGCGCCACCGGTTTCGGCTTGCGCACGATTAAGCAATTCCAAACCTCGCGTGATATCAGGCACCACCGCAAAAGTCGTCGCTCGGGCCTTCGGTAAATGAAACAGCTTCATCGTTGCCGCCGTGATAACGCCAAGCGTCCCTTCCGAGCCGATAAACAAATCGCGTAGATCATAGCCGGTATTATCTTTGCGTAAGCCCGAGAGTAAATTAACGATCCGGCCATCCGGCAGCACCGCTTCAATACCCAGGCAAAGTTCACGCGTGTTGCCGTAGCGCACAACATTCTGCCCCCCAGCATTGGTCGCCAGATTGCCTCCGATCATGCAACTGCCCTTGGCGCCGAAGTTAAGTGGAAAGAACAAATCCTGTGCCTCGACTGTTTCATGCAAAAATTCGAGCACGCAACCAGCTTCCACAGTCATGGTCATTGCCGCTGGACTAATGTCCCGGACTTTATTCATACGCTCCAAAGACAACACGATTGCCGCCCCACTATCATCGGGCACCGAGCCACCAGCGACGCCGGTATTACCACTTTGCGGTACGATTGGCGTACCGTGTTCAAACGCCAGCTTGATCACCGCGGCAACATCTTCCGTATTGGTTGGCCGCACCACAGCTAGGGCCTTACCGGTCAGCTTGCCGTGCCAGTCAGTGACATATTTTGCCATGTCCTCGGGGTCAGTGAGAACAGTCGCGTTATCAAATTTTGATTTCAGCGTAGATACTAAATCGCTCATTATAATGCCTTTATGATGTCTTTACTCCGCTGCCATCCGGGTAACTTCGACCCGCTCAGTAATGCCTTGTTCAGCATATAGGCGTTGCAGTACTTTATGCACTCGATTGACAAATTTGTCCTGCTTGACCGGAATATCCTGCACATTATCAAACAGCTCAAGATTACGCTGCTGGGCTTCGACCATCGGTATATCATCGCATTCGATCAGTGAACGCTGTTCCCGATCAACGTCATCATGGTCGGGATAGCCGTCTGGTCCACCAAAATCCCAGGTCCAATCCATGAAGTAATGACAGGTATTTTCCGTTTCTGGTGTCATGATGTGATCCAGATTGATGGTCTCATTGATATCGCCATTCTCGTCTTCGAATTGCAGCTTAAGAATACAAGAATTTGGCGGCAGCCACTTGCCGGTCGAAACTCGCGTCACCGGTCCCTCAGAGCCATGCCATGCGGCGGTAATACCAGCCAACATGGTATTGTGAACCAAACGCAAACTATGAACAGCATCGCCTTTAACTTTTGTTTCCATAGTTACTTTTGGTGCCTCCGCTTGCTTGGCCGTGGGATCAATCTTCGAGGCAATTGAATGCTTGTGAAGGAAATCAACATGCGAAACATCGAGCAGATTATCGGCCATCAATTGGAAATTGGCGTTTACATGCCAGTGGAAATACTGCACCCGCCGATTTTCATCGGCAGTCCAGCTGAGATCCGGAATAGTTGTCCCATCAACTTTGCTCTGGTCACCCCACCAGACCCAAATAAACCCCCAACGCTCGACAGCGGCAAAAGCATCGACCCGATTTGCGGCGGGGATACGATCTTGGCGCGGGATGTGGGTGCAGGCTCCCGTTTTATCAAATAAAAATCCGTGGTAGTCGCATTGGATGGTTTCACCAATAACATTGCCCATTGAAAGCGGTGCTTGACGGTGAGGGCAGCGGTCTTCCAAGGCCGCAACTTCATCTGATTCAGCTCGATACAGCACCATCGGCATGCCACAGATCATCCGCGCCAATGGCTTGTCCGCAACCTCGGCGGTATAAGCCGCGCAATACCAAATGTTCTCCAAAAACTGCATTTTTTTCATTTTTTGCCTCCACGAGAATTTTAGGCGGCATTTGGGGGTTAAGTAAACCGTCGCCTCGATTGATCATTTTTTTAATTGAGAGTAAGTTGCCAAAATGCCCTACCGACTTAAAATTGACGTTGGATTGAATTGTGTCTTTATCCAACATTACAGCAAAGTCGATTCGGAAGAAGTATTGCAGCAAGTTAAAGCTCTAGATGAACACCCCGAATTTATACAAGGTATGAATATTCTGCGTGATTTCACCCTGACCAAACTGCCAAAGGAATACACTATTGAACGGTTTAAATCGGGATACGATGGCTGGATTAAAAATAATGACCGCATGCTGGGGGCTGGCCGCAAGGTCGCCTGGGTGCTGAAAGATAAAGAAGACTTTATTGTCATTCACCAATTTTGCAGCATAACCCGGCTCAATACTATGGTTGCTGCGCGCCAACCGTTCCACAATATGAAAAACGCCTTTAAATTTCTCAATATCCCCGAAGATTATGCTGTTGAATATTTTAATGACGAGACGGAGGGTAAGATAGCTCAATGACCATCTACCAAGGATATGATTTAGCGGCGCTTGACGTCCAATACGATATCGAAGCGACCGTCGACGATCTCGACAGCTACCGCCTCGAATTCGGCGCGCTATCCGAACAAGTATTGGGCAGCGAAAATATTCAGCTTGATGTGGCTTACGGGTCTGCACCGCTACAGCAAATAGATATTTTTCCGGCAGCGCCTAGCGGTGATGCCGCCTCGCCTATCGTGGTTTATATTCATGGTGGCTATTGGAAAGTCGGCGACAAAGCAAGTTACCGCTTTCCAGCCAAAGTCTTTAATGCCGAGGGCGTCACTTGGATCACAATGAATTACCGCTTGGCGCCCGACGTCACTCTTGATGACATCGTCGATGATGTGCGCTCGGCCATCAGCTGGATTTACAATAACGCCACAGATTTTAAAGGCGATCGGGATCGTATTATTGTCGCCGGCAGTTCCGCCGGTGGACATCTAACCGGCATGATAGCAGCCCAGGGATGGCAGAGCGATTACGGTTTGCCTGAAAACGTGATCAAAGGGATTACTGCGGCCAGCGGCCTCTATGATTTGACCCCCTTCTTGCACACCAGCCAGAAAGAATATCTCAAGCTTGATGACGCCAGCGTACAGCGCAACAGCCCTTGGCATAATTTACCGCGCCAGGATTTGCCCATGCAGATCATCTGGGCGGGCAAGGAAACAGTCGAGTTTATGCGTCAATCGCAGGACTACGCCAAGCTCTGCAGCAGTGCCGGCAATCTGGTTAACACTCTCACCTACCCCGAGCACAATCACTTCTCCCTCGCCCGGGAGTACACCAATCCGGAAAGTGACATGGTACAGGGCGTGCTGAAACTAATTGAGGCGGCATAAGGCCACCTAGTAACCTACTCTGCTGCCTCTGATACAGTATCATCACTGCCGGATCGGCTGGCGTAAATTATTGCGCCAACCACAATCGCCACGCCGACCATCTGCCAGAACGAGATCAATTGACCCAGCAGGACATAGCCGGCGCCGACAACAACAATCGGTTCTAAATTTGAGAAAAATGTTGTCGCGGCAGCACCAACCATTGAAACCGACTTGAAAAATCCAATGATCGCCGCCGTATAGAGTATGTGCGATGCCAAAAACCCAGCCCAACCCGCACCGGTCGTCGGCAGGTTAAATTCTCTAACAGCAAATGAGACGATGATCATCGTCAGGGTCGCAACCGCGCAGATATAGAAGGTCCCCAGCAGAGAATCCTGGCCGCGCATAATGCGGTTGCTGATTGAACACACAATGGCAAAGCCAATGGCCGAAATAAGCCCATAAATTATGCCAACTTTATCCAATTCATCAAATTTAACGGCGAGCGCAAGAGCCAGACCAAGAAAAGCAATAATGGCGCTGATCACCATGGTCGGCGTTAACTTTCCCCAGCCCAGGGCAGCCAATATAAAAGCCGTCAAGATTGGAAACAGATAAAACAATAGGATGGCAATGGAGACCGGTAACAAGTTGATCGCCGACAAGAGCGCAAAGGTATATATCACGGTCAGAAGACCGAGTGCTATTCCGGCCAGATTGGCCCGCCCCTTCATCAACACCGGTTTGCCAGCGGATTTCAACATAAAGAATAACAGGATGGCCGCCAAAATGAAGCGTGTCGCTAACATCGTAATCGGATCACTGCCGCCGTTATAGGCAACACCGGCAAGGGTATTGGCGAGGGCAAAATTGACCGCACTGATCAAGGCCAGCACGATGCCAAATGTCCGTTGGTTAGTCAGCATAAATGATCACTCAAGATTTAAGGCAGTAGGATATGGCGATTGAACATCATACGTCTTGATCGAAGTCAAGCGGTGGCGGAAACTAATGTCGATCAATCAAGACTTTATCTGCATTTTCCGCTAAATATCAGACACCCTACTTTGGCTCGGAAAGCACCAAATCATATTCTTGGAGAAATAACATGCCGCCCCACTCACTTAAAATCGCCAGCGGTAATTATGATCGTATTCAGGCGCTCAAATCAGGTGAAGTTGCCATCGACGGCTATGATATCGAATACCTGAATTTAGCGCCGCCGGAAACTTTCCGCCGGCTGTTTGATGATCAGGAATTTGATATCGCTGAAATGTCCTTCAGCACTTATCTATTAGCCCGTTCCAGATTTGAGTGGCCCTATACCGCGGTGCCGGTGTTTTTGTCCCGGGTCTTTCCGCATAGCTCGATCTACATCCGAACCGACCGGAACATAAAACAGCCTGAAGATTTGCGCGGTAAATCCATCGGTATTCCCAATTATCATTTTACCCGCGGGTTGTGTGTGCGGGGCATGTTGAGCGACGAATATGACGTTAAGATCGATGACATCAATTGGCGTACCGGTGGGATCGACACCCCCGGCGGCCTGACCTATATGGCGATGGAGCCGCCGCCAAATATTGACGTAAAAGCAATAGAGCCGACAGAAACTTTGGGGAATATGCTGGTTGAAGGCAGCATTGATGCGATCATTACCTATCGCGACCCCCAGGTTTTTACCGCCAAAGCTCCCTCTATCGGCCGCCTCTTTCCTGATTTTCGTAGCGTCGAGCAAGCCTATTTCAGCAAAACCGGAATATTTCCCATCATGCATGTGGTTGGTATCCGGGACGACCTCATTGCTGCTGATCCAGATATTGCCCGAAATGTCGTCGCGGCTTTTGAAGACGCCAAGGCGAAAGCCCTACCCCACCTAACTGATCTGGATGCGCTGGCGGTAACGCTTCCCTGGCTGGTTGCCGAGGCAGAAGCCACCGTTGAATTGATGGGCAATGATTTTTGGCCCTATGGCATCGACAAAAACCGAAAAACCCTGGAGGCGCAAATCCGCTGGTCCTTCGAGCAGGGAATTTCGCCGCGGCCTTTTGAAATCGAGGAGCTATTCGAGCCGTCAACCTAATCCGGTATTGCCCATTTACTTCTTGAATATCCTATAACCGATACCCATATTTAAACGTATGGCGGGTAACTTTCCCGCCTGCCAAGACGTTTATCGAGCATCGCTAAAATAATTTAGATTATTAGATATTGCGGATATTCGCGATTAAGAGAGAAAGCCGGGCCTAAATAAATGAATAAATATTCTCTTTGCTGGCTGGTGGTGTCATTGTTAGCTTTAAGCAACTCCGGCAGTTGGGGCGCGGCGACAGGCAATGCCGAGAATTCTGCTCTCACCATGACGATGCCGAACAATGAGCCATTAATTTCCGAATATATGAGAGCGATTTATCGGGAAATCGGCAAGCGGACGGGCCTTGCCTTTAATTTGATTGCACTTCCCAAAAAAAGGGCATTGGTCACCGCTAACGCCGGCTTGGATGGTGGCGTTGCCTCAAGAGTGATCGGCTTAGAAGCCGCAGGATACCCAAATTTAATCCGGGTCAAAGTTCCGGTGTTACGTGTCCAGCATGTCATTTTTGCCAAAAGTAATAATTTTGCCGGAAAGATCGACAACCTCGACTCTTTG
>JABIIH010000224.1 GCA_018649245.1 Rhodospirillaceae bacterium
CCCAGATAAAAAAACTGCAGGTGCAGCGGGAGGCTGCATGCTGGTCAAACGATCAGCGCTGGAAAAGGCCGGTGGCATTGAAAAAATCAAAGGCGAAATTATCGACGACTGCGCCCTTGCCAAGCTGCTGAAAAAATCCGATCCAATTTGGCTTGGCCTCACCCGCTCGACCAGCAGTCTGCGCGGCTATATTACGCTGCCTGATGTTTGGCGGATGGTCTGCCGGACGGCTTTCGTTCAACTTAACCATTCGGCGCTGAAATTAGCTGGCACAGTAATCGGCATGGTGATTATTTATCTGGTGCCAATCGCGTCTATTTTGGCCGGATTTTTTAGCCAAGAATTCGAAATGCTTACTGTAGGCTTAGCCGCTTGGGCGTTCATGGCGGTCGCTTACACACCAACACTTCGACTATATTCACGCCCGGCCTGGGAAGCCTGTTTACTTCCGCTCGCCGCATTGCTTTATACTGCCATGACGTTAGACTCAGCCAGAAAGTATTGGACCAATAATGCGCCGCTGTGGAAAGGGCGCCCGAACGTAAAATAGATAATGTCCCTAAAAGAGATACAGCGCGGAGAAAACCCGGATATCACCTCGATTGTGCAAAAATCGGGATCGTCATTTTATTGGGCGATGCGCCTTATGCCACTGCAAAAACGCCACGCCATGTTCGCGATCTATGCGTTTTGCCGTGAAGTCGATGACATCGCCGATGGTGAGGATAGCCCAGATAGCAAACGCGCAAATCTTAAACTCTGGCGGGATGAGATTGATAACCTTTATGACGGCAATCCCAGTAATCTTATTACCAAAGCTTTGGCTGGACCGATTGATACCTACGGATTGGCAAAGGCAGATTTCGTGGCCGTTATTGATGGCATGGAGATGGACGCCGTCGATGCCTTACGCCTTCAGGATATGACCGAGCTGGTGCTTTATTGTGACCGAGTCGCCTGTGCCGTCGGCAGATTGTCTAACGCTGTCTTTGGCCTCAGCGGAAATCAAGCCGATGAATTGGCAAAATCGCTTGGTGAGGCGCTGCAATTGACTAATGTTCTACGTGATATTTGTGAAGACGCTGAACGGGACCACGTATATTTACCGGCAGACCTTCTCACCCGGCACGGCATTATCGGCCCAACCGCGAATGACATTGTTAAGCATCCTGAGATGGCTAAAGTCTGTATCGAATTGGCCAAACGAGCCGAAGATAATTATCAAAAAGCGTCATCAATTATCGATCGTTGCGACAAAAAGCTTATTCAGCCTGCCATCATTATGATGAAAAGTTATCATCAGCTTTTGCGCCTATTGGAGCAACGCGGCTGGGAACGTCTTGACGTTCCCGTAAAAGTATCAAAATTGTGGAAATTACTATTGGCTGCGCGTATTCTCATTTTTGGTAGTTAAAAATGCAAAAAAATATTGAAAATTCTAACGCCGCCAATTCCGCTGGCCAACATACGACTTTGGATGAAGTAATCCAGAGAGCTAAAACATGTCTACTCGACTGTCAATCTGAAGACGGCCATTGGGCGTTTCCCCTGGAAGCCGACGTCACTATTCCGGCTGAATATATTTTGCTCAATCATTACCTGGGTGAAATTAATGATGACGTCGAAGCAAAGCTTGCCAATTACATTCGCCGCATTCAAGGCTTTCATGGTGGCTGGCCGCTTTATCATAACGGTGACCTTAATGTCAGCGCCTCAGTCAAAGCTTATTTTGCTTTAAAACTGGCCGGTGACCATCCAGCGGCACCTCACATGATAAAGGCGCGAGACGCAATTTTGGCCCATGGCGGCGCTAAAGAATCAAATGTGTTCACCCGCATAACTTTGGCATTGTTTGGCTTGGTTCCCTGGCGGGCAACGCCGGTGACCCGTATCGAAGTCCTGTTTGCGCCCAAGTGGTTTCCGCTGCACCTAAATAAAGTTTCCTATTGGACGCGTACCGTTACAGTTCCTCTATTGATCTTAACCGCGCTCCGGCCACGGGCCAAAAACCCACGTAACGTTTCGCTTGATGAGCTGTTTACCAAATCCCGCTTTGAAGAGGACTACCGGATCAAAAATCCAACGGGCAATTGGCTGGGCAGTTTAATGACCGTGCTAGATCGATTGGCCTGGCCATTTGAAAAATATATTCCTAATTATTTCGTCAATCGGGGTATCGCCAGGGCAATGAACTTCATCACTGAAAGATTAAATGGTGAAGATGGGCTCGGCGGAATTTTTCCCGCTATGGCTAATGCTCTGATGGCGTTTGATGCCTTAGGCATCCCAAAAGACCATCCGAACGTGATCACCGCCCGCAAGGCCATCGAAAAATTACTGATATTCCAAGATGATGAAGCCTATTGCCAGCCGTGCCTGTCGCCGGTCTGGGATACTGGACTTGCCGCCCATGCCATGTTGGAAGCAGACAAGGCATCTGGCCCACACGCCATCGAAGATGATACCATCGCTAAATCCTGCAATTGGCTCGAAGAACTTCAAATTAAGGATTGTTTTGGTGATTGGGCGATATGGCGGCCGGGTATCCGGCCCGGTGGCTGGGCCTTTCAATACCGCAACGATTATTACCCTGATATTGATGACACGGCGGTTGTCGCCATGGCGCTCCACCGCACGGGTAATAAGAATTATGAGCCTACCATTCAGCGCGCCGCCGAATGGGTTGTCGGTATGCAATCGAAAAGTGGTGGCTGGGCGGCTTTTGATGCGGATAACGAATATCACCTGCTGGAAAATATGCCCTATGCCGATCATGGCGCCTTGCTTGATCCGCCAAGCGCTGACGTGTCGGCCCGCTGTATTAGCTTTTTGGCGCAGATCGGCTTTGACAATGCCCACCCGGCGATCCGCCGCGGGTTAATCTATCTAACGCAAGAGCAGGAAAAGGATGGTTCGTGGTTTGGCCGCTGGGGCACCAACTATATTTATGGCACCTGGTCGGTTTTATCGGCATTAAATGCAGCTGGTGAAAATATGCAGGCTGATTATGTCAGAAAGGCTGTTTACTGGCTATTTTCGGTCCAACACGAAGATGGCGGCTGGGGGGAAGATTGCGCCAGCTATTGGCAAAATCACGACCAAAATAATTTTCCGCTCTCCCTGCCTTCGCAAACAGCTTGGGCAGTACTGGGCCTCATGGCGGCAGGTGAAAGTAAAAGTGAAGCGGTAAAAAAAGGTATTCAATTTCTTCTTGATACCTGCCAGGACGATGGCGATTGGCAAGAAGAGCATTTCAATGCGGTCGGTTTTCCCCGCGTGTTTTATCTACGCTACCATGGCTACCGGCTATATTTCCCCTTGCTCGCATTAGCGCGTTATCAGAATTTAGAAAACACAAATACTGATCGTCCGGCTTTTGGCCTTTGAGTGACAACAAGGCCGTGACGCGTATTGGATTTATTACCGGCATTCAGAAAGAAGCGGCGATCCTCCAAAAAATTTCTGAGATTGAAAACTCTAACATTAAATGTGCCGGTGCGAGTTCTGACCGCGCATATAAATTAGCAACTGATCTCGCCATAGGCGGTTGTGAGGTCTTAATCAGTTTTGGCGTAGCTGGTGCCCTTGATCCATCTCTAAGTCCGGGCGATCTGATTGTTCCTGATCAAGTTTTGGAAACCAACCACACTCCATATGAAACTTCTGCGGATCAACTAAAATCTCACCTCCGTAGTCGCGTCGATATTAGGAGCGGATCTTTATTGGGGTCGAATAAATTGATCGCCTCGGCAAC
>JABIIH010000203.1 GCA_018649245.1 Rhodospirillaceae bacterium
CAGCGGCAAGCGCGCGCACCAGTTCTTCATCATCTTTGAGCGCTACGATTGCTGCTTGGGGATGGTTTTTACGGACATACGATTCCTGAAATGCACCGGCGACAACCCCTACTTTTTTGCCGTCCAAATCAGTGGGAGCATTGCCGCCGGGTCGGATAAAATAACTGCTGGCGATTTCGTAAATAGGCCGAGAAAAATCGATCCAGCGATCACGTTCCGTGCTGCGAAACAGGCCGGAGTGAATGTCGGCGTCTCCGCTACCAAGATTATTAAGAGTATTAGCCCAACTGCTTTGTCTAAATTCTATTTTTTTACCGGTTTTTTTTGACCAAAGCCGCCAAATATCAATTAGCATGCCTGCCGGCTGACCATTGCCATCAATAATCGTGAAGGGTGGATAGTTACGCGAAATCGCAATTACCAGCGTGCCAGCCTTTTTTGCTTGCGCCGGATTCAACCACCGCCTGATAATTTGCCCCCTCTCCCGCGCCGATATTTGGCTCATGCCTATCTTCACTTTTTTCAGAAGATCGGCTTTACCTTTGGCAACAGCGGCATAAAGGTGATTGGCGTCGAGAGGCGTTGAGGCATCGAAGCGAAACTTCGGCACGAGATTTCGTTGATTGAGGAAATAAAGACCGGTTTGCTCGACATCAGCAAACAAGCGAATTTTATTGGCCGCTATCGCGTCATATAAATCATCTATTCCTTTGAATGCGATCAGTTCTGCAGCCGGTACCTGCTTACTCAGAACTGACTCTTCCAAACTGCCTTTCAGTACACCAATGCGAAATCCAGCCAGCTGCTTGATCGAACCGGATAATTGCATGCCAATAGGCGAGAACACATAGCTGTTGGTGCTGAGCAGGGGATCGCCATAATCAAGAAAAGTCTGGCGCTCATCCGTCAAATTGAGCCCAGCGTGAATATCCGCCCGGCCATCTTTCATCATTTCAAGCGTATCGCTCCAGGGTGCCGGCTTGAATTCAATCGGGATGCCGGTTTTTTTTGACCAAAATCTCCAAATTTCGGCAGTGAGGCCGGTCGCCTGACCTTTGTTATCGACAAACTCAAATGGTTTGAAATCCTGGCCGATAGCGATTCTGACTGCGTCAGCCGCAAGCGCGGGCGTGTTGGGAGCCAAACCACCCGCCCAGGAGAATACAACAAATAGCGCTGCAATTAAAAACCGCGTCACAACAACACACCTTTCGGCCAAATTGGATCAAAGTTCAAATGATCGAACGGAGGCATTGTAACTTATATCGCTTTTAGGGGAAGACCTATCAACGGTTCAGAAACATTTCAGAAACAATTTTCAAATTTATCGAATTGAATTAGCAGAGATCAGGGGAAACGGCGACTTTACTTACAAACTTATCCTTCAAAAATTATAAGTTACCTTGGTTTCCCCCCTGTTGAATGGCTTGCCAGACTCGCTCCGGCGTTGTCGGCATGGCGTAATCAAAAAATGAGCCGGTGAGCACTTGCCCGGATTCATAATAATTCATATTTTACGCCACGTCTTGGCCTGGCTGAACACCCAAATCTTCCAGCGCTTGGGCGACAAAGTTTTCAGCAATCAGGTCGCCTCGGGAAATCTCCGGCAGTTCGCTATGTAACTCATAAAACAGTTCCATCTGACTTTTCCAGTGTCCGTTGGTGAGTTCGCCATTTACCGCGAAGCCGCCGGAATCCCTTTCTTTCTGCCAAATATCGTGGACTTTTTCATCATCGACTTTGACCGTGACATGGTGATCATAGACTTTACGGAAATTTTCAAAATCATCGTTCAAAGCCCGTGAAGCCCGGATCATACCTTTGGTCAGACGGAGCATTTGCTCCGGATGCGCCTGCTCGTAAGCTTCCGTCGTTGCCAAGACGCCATGGGGCTGAATTGGCACAAGGTCTTTTAACTCGGCAAATCCAAGCAAGGTATGGAGCTTGTTATTTGTGTCGCTATCCAAAGAAGTTGCCTCTTCGACGCGGATCAGGGAGACGTCAATGGAGGCCTCGAGCAATCTCGCTATCCGTTCTGGGGGCGGCCCAACCGCCTGCCAATCAATTTCATCCTCACCAATGTTCAGGGCGCGGACAACCAGCCTCGACATGTGGTGGCTGAGCGCGCCAAAGCCGTCGATGGCCCAAGATTTGCCGCGCAGTTCCTCAGGGCTGGTGATGTCGGGTTGAACAATGAGGTTTTGCGCCAGGGCTCGCGCCATCGAAACAATGATACGAACCGGCTGGCCTTCGGCGCGGAATTTTAATACCGGACCAAGCCCGCCATAGGAGGCATCTGTTTCACCGTTAAGCACCGACTGCATGGCAGCAACGCCGCCATGTACCGGCGTCCAGGTAACATCCAATCCTTCTTCTTCCCAGCAGCCAAGATGGCTGGCCGTGGCGCAGGCCAAATCATCAACCCCAAAGGTCGGCCCTGATCCCGCTGCTAATCTAATAGGCAAATTATTTGTCATGAATTATTCCTGATTAATTATGGTGCGATGGTCGTATCCAGATAAATGTGAACCGGGTCGCCGCCGTCATCGATTTCCCGGCCCAATACCCGCACGGCCTTTTCGGCCTCGCCGATGGGGTAGGAGTGGGTGCAGAGAACCTGAAGTTCCTGCCAGTGGTTTTTCAGAATTTCCACGGCCTTGGCGGTATCCGTCCAATCGGAAGAAAGCACGCCGAGCATAGAAATTTCATTGAAAATCAATTTATCGGTATAGAAATCATTTAAGGCGTTGTGGGTTTTTACCCCGGCGACGACAAAGGTGCCGCCTTTTCTGATCATTTCTATGCCTTGCACAATGGGCTCGGTCGATCCCGCCGAGACGTCCAACACGACATCGACTTTGCGGCCATCGGTTAGTTCCATAACCCGCTCAACCGGGTTCTCTTGTTCAACATTGATGGTCGCAGTGGCGCCAAATTGGCGCGCCACTTCTAACCTGTTTTCATCGGCATTGGTGCCCGTGACAATTATATTTTCCGCCCCTAATTCTCGGGCGACCACAACGCTTAGCAAGCCGCGTTGCCCGGGGCCTTCAATGACGATGGACTGGCCGGCTTTGAGGTTGGGTTTCACCGCAGCCCAGCGGACTGCATTTGAAAGTGGGTTAAACAGGCTCATGGCATCGGTTGGAATGTCGTGCGGTACTTTATGGAGCCGGGATTTAGGGTGGAGATAGAGATGCGAGGCATAGCCGCCCCAGAGATGTGGAATGCGATCGAAGCCGAGGCGAATGCCATAGCCCATATTCTCATCACAAAAAATTGGCCGGTCATCTTGGCAGGGCACACAATCGCCGCAGGGGATTGAGGTCTCGACAATAACCCGGTCACCTTCTTGGACGCCCCAGCGCTTAGCCGCAGCGGCGCCGATCCGGTCGATCCAGCCTAATATTTCGTGGCCCGGTGTCATCGGCAGCGTGCCATAAACGGTGCCGGCGAAATGACCATCAAACTGGTCATAATCGGTACCGCAGAGACCGGCAGCCTCCATCCGGAGCAAACCTTCATCTGGCCCGATCTCGGGGATATCAACATCACGGTAATCGAAATGCCGTTCTTCGCTAAGGACGGCGGCGTAGGCTTTTTCAGTCATTAATTAAGTTTCCGCTATTTAGCCGCAAACTCTCGATTGTAATGAGTAACGCCAAGTCTGACGGGCTACAAATAATATTTCGGTCAATCAATTATACCGAATTAATATTGGTCATTAGCAACAATTTAAGCTTAGCATCAACCTTGAGTTAAAATTACCTAAATTTTACCCCGATTTATCTGTATATGAGGAGCGATCATCGTGAGTGAGCACATTTTAGACAAGTCAATCCGAGGAATTGCCGAGACGGTTCGACAGGGCAAAGTGAGCTTTGAGGAAGTAATGGGCGAGGCCGTGGCACGCCACGAAAAGCACGATGAAAAATTACAGGCCTTTAAGTATTTTGATGGCGAAGGTGCTGTTGAATCAGCCCGTTCCGCTGATGCCTTGCTGGCCCGCGGGCATGATGTTGGACCACTGATGGGGCTGCCGATTTCCGCCAAGGATATCTTCGGCGTCTCCGGCATGCCGACCTTTGGCGGCACCAACCGGGAAATGGATCCAGAATGGGCGGTCGATGGTCCGGTGATGCAGGCCTTGCGCCGCTATATGGCCATTCCGACGGGCAAAACCCACACTATTGAATTCGCTTTCGGCGCTGTTGGCACCAGTTATCATTATGGCGCACCGCGCAATCCGTGGGACGCCAAAGAACATCGGGTCAGCGGCGGCTCCAGCGTTGGCGCCGGCGTCAGCTTGGCGGAAGGCTCGTCTTTATTAGCGCTCGGTACTGATACCGGCGGCTCGATCCGCATCCCAGCCAGTGTGACCGGTAATGTCGGCCTCAAAGTCACCATTGGCCGCTGGTCGACCGATGGCATCGTGCCGCTCAGCACGACCTTTGATACACCCGGATATCTAACACGTTCAGTTGAGGACGCGATTATCGGCTTCGGCGCGGTTGACCCGGATTATGATGATCCGGAAGCCCTGTTTAATGATCTTGATGGCATTGATGCCGGTGATTTACGCCTCGGTGTTTGTGATGAGCATTTCTGGGACAATTGCGCCCCGGGTGTAGCCGAAGGAGTTCAAGGAGCCATCGACGAGTTGGCCAAGAAAGGTGCACAGATAATCAAAATCCCGATGGCCGAAGCGACTGAGGCGCGCAAATGTTTGTATGATGCCTTTATGTTTGGCGTTGAAGGACTGTCCCATGTCCGCCAGTATTTTTTGGACCGCATGGATTCCATTGATCCGACCATCGAGCGGCGGCTTAATGCTGGCATCGACATTACTGGTGTTGATTACTATACCAGCGTCCGCACATTGGAGCGGTTGAACGGCGTTGTTTGTGACAAGTTGCGCCATGTCGATGCGCTGGTGGTGCCGACCGTGCCACATACGCCGCCGACAGTGGAAGAGGTTGCAGACATTGATGACTATTTTGCCGCCAATGGTTTGATGACCCAAAATACCCAGCCGATTAACATGCTGGCGCTCTGCGGTGTTTCCATTCCGGTGGCGCTCGATAAGGCGGGCATGCCGGTCGGCTTACAATTGGTTGGCGCTTCGGGAACCGAAGAACGGGTATTATCGACTGCACTAGCCTGCGAACGTCATTTTGGCACCGCCCGCGAACGCTTCGGTGTGCCGCCTTTGCTGGCTGGGTGAGCTCTAGATTTAATTACACCTGCTGCCCCGGCCAAGGGATAGAATGGGGCCCGGGGTGACGGGTTTGGGTCGATCGCAGCCAGCCCTTAAATCAAGCCCTTCGCCAAGGCGTTGTTCAGGCGTTTAGAGAACGCTGCCGGATCGGCGACCGCTTCACCTTCGATGATACGCGCTTGATCGAGCAACAGATGCGCCATGTTCTGTAGATCTTCTTTTTTGGTCAGGTCATCTGTCAGGCCGGAGAGCTGTTTGATCAAAGCATGGGTTGAGTTAATTTCGAGCACGCGGGTGCTGTTCGGCACATCCATATGGCCCTGGCTTTTGAGCATGCGTTCCAAATGCAAATCCATATCGCCTTCTCCGGCAACCAGACAGACCGCACTATCGGTCAAGCGGTCTGAGGCGCGGACATCTTTCACTGCTTCACCGAGCTCTTCTTTGAAAGCAATAATCAGCTTGGCGATATCGGCATCATCGGCGGCTTCCGGTTTATCTTTTTCTTCAGCGGCGTCATCACTGCGTTTAATTTTACCGAGATCAATGTCGCCGGCCGTGACCGACTTAAAGGTCTTTTCGTTATAAACATGAACCATCGGCAGCCAGAACTCATCGATGGGATCGGTCAGCAGCAGCACTTCAACGCCCCGGGATTTAAAGCCTTCGATTTGCGGCGATGATTTGAGCGTCTCGGCATCTTCGCCGGAGATATAGAAAATTTCATCCTGGCCGTCATTCATGCGCCCGACATAGTCTTCGAGGCTAACGATGCCTTCGCCATGGGTCGATTTAAATCGCGTGAGCTCGAGCAAAGTCTCGCGGTTGTCGTGATCTTCGTAGAGACCTTCTTTGAGGACGGCGCCAAAATTATCCCAAAACGTCGCATATTCATCTGCCTTTTTGGTCGCTTTCTTTTTCAATTCAGAGAATATTTTTTTGACCAAAGCTTTCTTAATATGCCCAACCAGCACATTGTGCTGCAGCATTTCGCGGCTGACATTCAAGGGCAGATCTTCGGAATCAACAATGCCGCGGACAAAGCGCAGATAATGCGGCATTAAATCTTCACAGTCGTCGGTGATAAAGACGCGTTTCACATAG
>JABIIH010000206.1 GCA_018649245.1 Rhodospirillaceae bacterium
CGGGGTAGGAGACATTAAACGGACTCCGCATCCGGTTGAGAATATCGATCACGTCATCGGGCGCATAGCCCCAGCCCAGCCGAATACCACCCATGCCATAGATTTTCGAAAAAGTCCGCAACATCACGACATTGTCGTTGGCAGTGACAAACTCCGAGCCATCTGAATAGTCATCCGCCTCGACAAATTCAGCGTAAGCGGAATCTAATACCACCAGAACTTCTTCCGGCACGCCAGCAATCAAACGGGCCACTTCAGAAGTTGGTATATAGGTGCCGGTGGGATTATTCGGATTGGCGATAAACAACAGTCTCGTTTTGTCCGTGACATGAGCCAGCATTTGATCAACATCAACGGTAATGCCGTTTTCCGGTGCGGCGACGATGTTGGCCCCAACTGTCAGGCCATAAATTGGATACATCGCAAAGCCATGTGCCGAAAATAAAATTTCATCTCCCGGACCGGCATAAGAGCGGCACAGCAGGCTGATCAATTCATCGGAGCCGGCGCTGCAAATGAGATTCTTTTTCGGCAGCTTATTTTTCTCCGCCAAAAGATCACGCATTTCATTGCAATCGCCATCGGGATAGCGGTGGAAATCACTGCCAATCGCATTCATTGCTTCAAGCGTTTTGGGACTTGGGCCAAAGGCACCCTCATTGGCGGCAAGTTTAATCACGCGGTCGAGGCCGGTAATTTCAGATTCACCCGCGACATAGGGTGCAATTTTTTCTAATCCGGCAAGTGGTTGAGGAGAAGCCATTATCTTTCTTTCGTTAAGTCAAATATTGTTTCAGGTCTTGCTCGGCGCTAACGCCTTAGCGTCAATTGGCACGGCGTAGCTTCCGAGTACAGTTGCTTGATTGAAATGTTCGCCAAATCCTTCGGCTAGGCGCAGCAGACTGGCATCTTCCGGAGTAAAATAGCCATCAATTTTTAGCAGCGATAGCCATCGCTCCGGCATGTCGTCGTCATGCCACAGCGCAATGACCGAACCGGTCATACCGATTTCCACGATCCTGGCATCAATTCTTGTATTGGGTATGCCTTCCGACAGATCAAGTCCAATATAGGTGCAATCCAATCCCGAAGGATCCATCTCACTTTTGGCTATTACCAAAGAATCGAGCGCGCCACCACTTGATTTGCTGCCGGTTTTATTGCTGCCGATCTTAGGTGCCGCAAAGGGTAGACGGGAAATTATACGGGGCGCATTAGAGCCGCCGCTACTACCCAGCATCTGACCCTGAATTGCCAGGTGCCGCCACCAGGGATCATCTTCCTGACGGCTTGGTACGGGCAGAACGCCAACCGAGCACTCGTCTTCGATAACTGCTTCGATCACCCGGCGCTTCGAGGGATAGCCAATCATCGGAGTAAAAGTGCCATAATGCCCGCGGGCAGCGGCGAAGTAGCCCCAACTATTTTCATCAGTGTCTTCACCGCCATCTTCCGGTACATAAACTCCAACCGAGAAGGAACCTTGCGCTTGCAACGAAGCACTCAGAATTTCCCGCCATATTCGGATAAGTTCAGGTTTTGGGAAATGACCTTGATGACGTTCGATCAAGGCGCGCAGAATCTGTGCCTCACGGCCTGGTTTTAATTTTACCTTGCCATCCTGCTTAACCTTCCTAACTTCGAGCGAGATTTCCGCCCGGCGGGTTAAAAGGTTTTGAATCTCGATATCAATTGTATCGAGCTCATCGCGCAGGGATTTTAACTGACTGTCAGCCATCACCTAATCGAGTTTTTCCATTGTCAAAATTTATCTACTCTCAATCGAGCAGGCGACAGTGATAGTCTGCCAAAGCAGTAAAATCAAAGAAAAGATTGACAGATTGGCGCTTGATTCATAGCTATGAGGCTAATTTTACCCGGTCTTTACCTATTTTTGCGAAATTTGAGAAAAATAGCTGAAAACCGATTTTGTAAAGCCAGAAAAATGAATGAACAAACAAGCGGCCAAAAAAATGAAGGTGGCGCACCATTGGTGAGCGATCAAGACGTTGGCAAGCAAGTTACTCTTGGCGTCGATGAGCCGTTACGTTTGGATTGTGGCGTTGAATTGGCTAATTTTTCTGTCGCCTACCAATCCTATGGTGAACTGAATGCCGATAAGACAAATTCAATCTTGGTCTGCCATGCGCTCAGTGGCGACCAATTTGTTTCAGGCATTAATCCCGTAACCGGTAAAGAAGGCTGGTGGGATTTGGTGATTGGGCCCGGAAAACTCATCGACACCAATCGATTTTTTGTCATTTGTCCAAATATTCTTGGCGGCTGCATGGGAACCACCGGCCCGAAAGAAATTAATCCGGCAACCGGCAATCCATGGGGACTCGATTTTCCGGTAATTACCGTATCCGATATGGTGCGGGCCCAAGCGTTGCTACTGGATCATTTGGGTATCAATCAGTTATTTTGCGCCCTCGGCGGCTCAATGGGCGGCATGCAGGTACTGGAATGGGCGGCAGCTTATCCAGAACGGGTTTTTGCGGCCGTACCGATAGCCACTGCGCCTCATCATTCGGCCCAGAATATCGCCTTTCATGAGACCGGCCGGCAAGCCATCATGGCCGATCCGGATTGGCACGGCGGCGACTATCTCAATCAAGGTAGCCGGCCCCACCGCGGACTGGCGATTGCCCGGATGATCGCGCATATCACTTATCTGTCAGAACCGGCACTGCAAAACAAATTTGGCCGGCGCCTGCAGGACCGCGACGCCATCACCTTTGGCTTTGATGCCGATTTTCAGGTTGAAAGTTATTTGCGTCATCAAGGCAGTACTTTTGTCGACCGGTTTGATGCCAATTCCTATCTCTATATCACGCGGGCAATGGATTATTTTGACCTTGCTGAACGTCATGGTGAGGGTGTGCTGGCAGAGGCTTTTCGCGGCGTTGATACACGTTTTTGCGTCATTTCGTTTACCAGTGATTGGCTGTATCAAACGGCCGAGAGCCGGGCCATCGTTAAAGCGTTGAATGCGGTGGCGGCAAATGTCAGTTTCGCCGAAATTGAATCTGATAAAGGCCATGATGCTTTTCTGCTTGAAGAACCTGAGTTTTGGAAGGTGTTATCAGGTTTCCTTGAAGGTGCGGCGGAGCGCTATGGGTTGGCCGGCCAATGATGACAGAACAACAAAAACAGGCAATCCGTGTTGATCTTCAATTGATTGCTGAAATGGTTGAACCTGGTAGCCGTTTGCTTGACGTCGGCTGTGGCGATGGCGCGCTATTGGATTACCTCAACCACGATAAACAAGTTGATGGTCGTGGCATTGAGCTTAGTGCAGAAGGGGTGAACGCCTGTGTTTCGGCTGGCCTGTCGGTGATTCAAGGCGACGCCGATCAAGATCTTGATGACTATCCTGATCAGGCTTTCGATTATGTCGTGCTCGGTCAGACTCTTCAGGCTACACGCGAACCGGACAATGTTCTGGCCAATCTTGTGCGCATTGGCAAATATGCCATCGTGTCTTTTCCTAATTTTGGTTATTGGCGAGTACGTATGGGTCTATTGTTAGATGGACGGATGCCCCGCACGTCGACGCTTTCATATGAATGGTATGATACTCCCAACATTCATTTCTGTACTATTTTGGATTTTGTAGATTTGTGTACCAGTCTTGGTATAAATATCACCCGCGGTCTTTCTCTAAATCGGGATGGCAAGACCAAGGATATTACACCGGGATTTGGCTCGGGCATGCGTTCAGTAAATCTGCTCGGTGAGCAAGCCGTGTTTCTGCTGCGTAAAACCTAGCAGTTACTGATTATGAATAGTGACATAGCCACGCCGGCGTGATGCTTCGAGAGTCGGGGTCGCGGCATAAATTTGTTTACTGGCCTCAATAGAAACAACGCCACCAACAGCGCCGCCAAAAACTCTGAGCCACCGTTGACCGATATTTTCCCAGACCGGAGCTGAGGACATCACCATGCGCGACCGGCTGGGCGGGACATAAAGTGCCGCACGTTTGGCGATCGGTGTAAACATGGTGTCGCGCAGCAGACGAGTGAGCTGTGATTGACTATAAGGCTGGCCATAACCAAACGGCGTGCGCTCCAGCCGGGACCAGATGCCGCCACGGTTGGGGGCAATAACGATTACCCGGCCACTGCTGGAAAGCACACGCCAAATTTCCCGCATCATCGGTCGGATCGCTTCACTGCATTCAACCGCATGGATCAAGACCACCCGGTCGATCGATAAATCAGGCAAGGGCAGTTCTGCTTCATCGGTGAGAATGGTTTGGCCAGGGCCTTCGTTAGGCCAATGGAGCACCCCTTGGGAGGCGGGCATGGCGGCAATTACGCGGCTGGCTTCGCCGCGGAAGGCGTTAAGATAGGGCGTTGGAAAGCCGATGCCCAAGACGCTCATGCCTGAGACATCGGGCCAGGCCTCACGCAGATGACGCCCAATCATGCGCCGCGCTACCCGGCCAAGCGGCTCGGCGTAAAATTCCTGAAGATCAACAACATCTAACCACATAGCTGTAATATGTTCTAATTTAAGACTTTTTTCCAGTTTTGATGTGGCAAACAGGCCGGTTTAGCAATAAATAGATGATTAATCGACAGTCGATAAATAGTGATTCTAAAGTAATAATGGGCGAAATAACCCATATATAACTGACCACACCAATTTTGAGGAAATATATCGGTGTTGCGCTAATATCTAGGTTAATTGGGTATTATTTTAGGCAAATTCGATATCACCCGGAAAATACTATTGAAATTTCCCAATTAGGCCCAATCTTAGAATAACCCGCTTTACAGAAATTTATCGAATTATGAAGTTTATCATGACCCTGGAAATACCAAAAAAATCAAATAATCGCCCGACCGAGACCGATAAGTATGTCGGTGACCGCATCCGCGAGCGCCGTATTATGATGGGCATGAGCCAACAGGTTATGGGCGACCTCATTGGGGTTACTTATCAGCAGGCACATAAATATGAACGTGGTAAAAATCGTATTTCGGCCAGCCGTCTTTATGATATTGCTCATGTCCTGCAGGTGCCGGTGAGCTACTTCTTTGACGAGATAGGGCACGATACAGATGTCAGAGAAGTTGCCCCAGCGCCGCGTATGTGTTTGGAACTGGCGCGAAATTTCATGAGTATTCGGGACAAGTCGCAGCAGGAAGCGCTGAGCCAGATGGCGCGGGTCTTGGCAGACGATACCCAACCGCGCTCGCCCTAGATTATATATCTTAATCGATTTCCCGAAATGCCCGAAAACCGATAAAATAGCTGAAAACACGCGTATCATTGCGTACGCGAGAGGCCGAGCGTGAAACCCGCGACAAATAATACCACGCCCCACCCTTAACGACTTTACTCATGCACTTCTTGGTGACGAGAGGCGAGCCATCGGTCGGTAAGTTCTTATGGCTTTTGGTCCAGCAATCAGTGACATGTTCCAAGACATTGCCATGGACATCATAGAGGCCCCAGGCGTTGGGCTTAAACTGGCCGACCGGTGCTGATTTGATGCCGCTCCACTCGGTGCCGCAACCACGGCAATTGGCACCACCTGAAAGCATTTGGTCACCCCACCAATATTCGGATTTTGAACCCGCCCGGGCGGCATATTCCCATTCGGCTTCGGAGGGCAGGCGATAGGTATGACCGGTTTTTTTGCTTAACCATGCCATATATTCGTCAATATCCTTGGGCAATACATTCATCACCGGACGCGTGCCCCGGCCCCAATCCCGATCAAACGGTTTTTTCGTGCAGCCGCCAGCAGCGTGGCAGGCATCCCATTCATTAAAGGTAATTTCGTAGCGGCTGACCGCCAATGGTTTGGCAATGGTAATTTTGGTCACCGGCAATTCGCGCTTTTTACCATTGGTGGAACCGATAACGAACGAGCCGGCCGGAATAACCGTCATTTCCGGACAGGCGGCACAGTCTTTAAATATATGCCCAGGTTTGAATTTTTCAGCTGCCGCTGCCGAGCCGCCGTCAAATGCCAAGGCGGCAACAATTAATAACACGGCGCCAAGTGAATATTTTTTCTTCATCCAATTAGAATAGAGAAAACCGCCTGCATTATCACCAAGAAAATGTAATGCGGCGGTTTTTAGAATAAATGGCAAGCTAGTCGACGGTCCAGGTTGGTCCACTTCTGAGCAGCTCATTTAAATTTGGTTTAGGATGAGCTTTTTTCTCAGCATCAAGCTGAGCGTGAACAGCCGCTTCGTAGGTTTCAGCTGGATCGCAATACAGCACACCAATTGCCACTGGAAAGACCGGTGATTCCATATGAGCCAGCAAGGTTGCCAGACTTTTGTTGGTTTCGTCATGAACCAAAATATCAGCTTCGGTGATGCCGTCTTCGCCGATGGTTACAACTTCCAGCTTAATCTTGCCAGGCCGCATGCGAATACCTTGATCGCTATCGGCACCAAAGATAAGTGGCTTGCCGTGCTCAACCAGTATTTGACGGTCGGCGGCGACATCTTTGGCGGTAAAGTGATCATAAACCCCATCATTATAAACAATGCAGTTCTGGAACACTTCGACAAAAGAAGCCCCTTTATGAGCGTGCGCGCGTTTGAAAACTTCCGGCAAATGTTTAGGCAGTGTATCAATGCCGCGAGCGACAAAGCGGGCACCACATCCTAAGGCGAATTCGGTAGCCGAAAGCGGGCTGTCAATTGAACCCTGTGGTGTTGATGGTGAGCGTGTGCCCACTTTCGAGGTCGGCGAATACTGACCCTTGGTAAGGCCATAAATTTCATTATTGAACAGGATATACTGCAAATCGACATTGCGGCGTAAGACGTGCATCAGGTGATTGCCGCCAATCGACAGAGCGTCGCCGTCACCTGAAATGACCCAGATATCGAGATCGGGATTGGCGAGCTTGGTGCCCGTAGCAATTGAAGCGGCTCGGCCATGAATTGTATGGAACCCGTAAGTTGCCATGTAGTAAGGAAAACGCGAGGCACAGCCGATGCCTGAAATAAAGGCGGTTTTTTCCAACGGCGCCTGAACATCGGCTAGCGTTTTTTGCATGGCGCGAACAATTGAGTAATCACCGCAGCCGGGGCACCAGCGAACTTCCTGATCCGAGGCATAATCTTTGACGGTTAATTTTTCCGGAGGTGTTGCTACATTCATAATACTAATTCCCCAAACTTTCGCGGATGGCCTCTTCAACTTCCGAGACCTTAAACGGTTGGCCCGAGGTTTTATTGAGTCCTTTGGCATCGACCAGATATTCGCTGCGCAGGACGGTGATTAATTGGCCGGTATTCATTTCGGCAACGATCACTTTCTTAAATTTCTTCAACAGTGAGCCAAGATTTTTCGGTAGCGGCCAAATGTGACGAATATGAATATGTGATACTTTGTGACCATCGGACTGAACTTTCTGTACGGCTCGGCTGATGGGGCCAAATGTCGACCCCCAGCCAACTACAGCGACATCACCTTTGGCTTCGCCACGGGTGACGTCCTGATCTGGAATATCGTTGGCAATGCCATCGATTTTATCCTTGCGGACATCCGTCATTTTTTGGTGATTGGCGGCTTCATAGGAAAGGTTGCCGGTTTCGTAGGATTTTTCAATGCCGCCGATGCGGTGTTCAAGCCCAGGTTCGCCTGGCACCGGCCAATTACGAGCCAGCGTCTTTTTATCACGATGAGATGGGCTGAAATCCTTTTTATCGGTCAGGAATTTAACCGGGAATTCAGGAATAGCGTCAACATCGGGAAGTTTCCACGGCTCAGACGCGTTGGCGAGATAGCCATCGGTCAGCAGCATCACCGGTGTCATGTATTTTGTGGCCAGGCGAGTGGCCTCAATGGCGACCTCGAAATTGTCGGCTGGTGACCGGGCGGCGATGACGACCAAAGGCGCATCAGCATTGCGGCCATAAACGGCTTGATAGAGATCAGATTGTTCGGTCTTAGTCGGCAAACCGGTCGACGGTCCCGCGCGTTGAACATTGATGATTACCAACGGCAGTTCGACAGATATA
>JABIIH010000208.1 GCA_018649245.1 Rhodospirillaceae bacterium
TCGAAGCTGGGCAGGTCTACGAAGTTCGCATCAATGGTCTGGGCTCGGTTCGCGCTGCCTTTGCAGCCTGATCCCAAAATTTAAGAAGATTCAGGAGAAGTTCAGATGAGTAAAGATATCGATAGCAACGTTAGTAGAATGGCCAAGATCGTTCATGATGCGCAAATTAATGCGACAGCGATCGCCCAATTATCCGAAACCGAAAATTTTACCTTGGAAGAAGCCTACCGTGTTCAGTCGACCAGCATTGATATGCGTTTGGCAGCTGGTGAGCATCGGGTTGGTATGAAGATGGGCTTCACCAGCCGCGCTAAAATGGTGCAGATGGGTGTCGACGATATGATTTGGGGCCGTCTCACAAACTCCATGCTGGTCGAAGATGGCGGCGAGATCGATATCTCGAACTATGTCCATCCACGGGTCGAGCCGGAAATCGCTTATTTGCTAAAAGCGCCGTTATCCGGTCCGCTTTCGACGGCGGAAGCCTGGAACGCGGTTGAAGCCATCGCCCCGGCAATGGAAATCATCGATTCCCGCTATGAGAATTTTAAATTTACGGTCGAGGATGTTGTGGCCGACAATTCTTCTTCATCCGGCTTTGTGATTGGTCCCTGGTGCAAACCTGATAGCGATATTGCCAATCTCGGCATGGTTATGGAGTTTGATGGTCGGGCTGTGCAGATCGGCTCAAGTGCGGCCATTCTTGGTCACCCGGCCCGCTCGCTCGCTGCCGCTTCGCGGATGACATCTGAAGACGGCGAGACCTTGGAAGCCGGCTGGATCGTTTTAGCAGGAGGTGCCACGGCGGCCGAAGCGCTTTATGAAGGTGTCAGCGTCAGAAATACCGTTGAAGGCCTGGGCTCGTGCAGCTTTGGAGTGGCCGCGTAATGGCTGAAAATTCTATCGATCTTCAAGGCCGCAATGCCGTTGTCACCGGCGGCGGAGCTGGTCTCGGCTTTGCTATTGCCGAACGGCTGGCGCAATCAGGTGCCAATGTCTGTGTCTGGGATATCAACCAGGATGCCATTGATGAAGCGGTTGCCAAGTTGGCTGGTGAAGGTGACGGCTCGGCCTGTGGTGTTGTCGGCAATGTCGCCGATGTCGCGTCTGTCGCGGATGCGGTCAAAGCGACTCAGGATCAGCTTGGTGGTATCGATATTACAGTTAACAATGCTGGTATCTCGGGTCCCAACACCACCAGTTGGGAATATCCGCCGGAAGAATGGCAAAAAGTTATCGATGTTAATTTAAGTGGCACTTTTTATGTTTGCTCGGCGGTTATTCCAGTGATGTTGGATAATGGTTACGGTCGCATCGTTAATATTGCCTCGGTTGCGGGCAAGGACGGTAACCCTAAAGCGCCCGCCTATACCGCTAGTAAAGCCGGTATCATTGGCCTCACCAAGAGCCTTGGTAAAGAATTGGCAACCTCCAATGTAATGGTTAATTGTGTTACGCCGGCGGCTGTCCGGACCGCAATCTTTGATCAAATGACCCAGGATCATATCGACTTTATGCTGTCCAAAATTCCGATGGGCCGCTTTGGCAAAGCCGAAGAGGTCGCTGCCATGGTGGCCTGGTTGTGTTCGGAAGATTGTTCGTTCTCGACCGGCGGTGTGTTTGATCTCTCAGGTGGCCGCTCAACTTACTAGGGGAATAATATGAAACTCATAAGCTACAAAGCCGACGGCAAGGATTGTTATGGCGTGGTCAACGGTGATGGCGTGGTCGATGCGTCGGCACGGCTGGGTGATACCTATCCAACTTTACGCGATGTAATTGCGGCAGTCGCGCTGGATCAATTGACGGCGCTTGAAAATGAATCTCCTGATCATGCATTGGACAGTATTGATTACGAACTCCCCATACCGAACGTGCAAAAGATAATGTGCGCCGGGCGCAATTACCGGGCCTATCACGAGGTCGTCGAAGAAGGTGGGCCGTTGCAATATCCAAGTATTTTTGGCCGCTTTGTCAGCGGCTTCTCGCCTCATAACCAGGACATTCTAGACCCCAAAGCGGGTGAACAGTTTGACTATGAAGGTGAACTGGTTGCCGTTATCGGCAAAGGCGGCCGCCATATTTCTGAAGATGACGCGTTGAGCCATGTGGTTGGCTACACCATCATGAATGAGGGCAGTGTGCGAGATTGGATGGCGATGGGCACGCAAAATACGCCGGCTAAAAACTTTTACCGCTCGGGCGGCATCGGGCCCTGGATTGTTACCAGAGATGAAGTGGGTGACCCGTCGGAGCAGCACATTTATACGCGGCGCAATGGTACCGTGATGCAGGATGCCGGCACCGATTTAATGATTTTCGATACCAAATATTTGATCGCCCATACCTCTAAATTTACTCTGCTGGAGCCAGGCGATATGATCGCCACTGGCAGCCCGGCTGGTTCGATCATCGGTACGGAAGAAAAAGACTGGCTCAAACCGGGTGATGTGGTTGAGGTGGAAATTCCCAATATCGGAAAATTGTCCAATACGGTCGTTGCTGAATAAATCAGTAGATGGAAAGCAATAAATTCTTTGGCGGTCAATCGGACAGCATCATCGGCATTTCGTTAGCGCTGTTGTCGGCGCTTTTGCTGGCGTTCAATAGCGCCATCGGCAAACAACTTGGTCAGGAATTGCACCCCTTTTTACTTAATTTCATTCGTGCCTTCATCATGGTGGTGATGTTACTGCCGTGGATATTGCGACGGGGCCTTCGCGGCATCAGAACATCGCGGCCCGGCCTGCAGTTTATCAATGGCTTCTTTTTCGCCGTCGCTTTATCCGCCTGGTTCTGGGCTTTGCCGCTGCTTCCGCTTGATCTCATCACTGCTGTCGGCTTTACAGCTCCGACTTTTGCGGTTCTCGGCGCTATCTTATTCCTCGGCGAAAAGTCCGAACCATGGCGTTGGGGAGCACTCATTGTCGGTATTATTGGAGCGCTGATCATTGTTCGGCCAGGATTCACGGAGGTTTCACCCGGCGTGCTGGCAATGATAATTTCCTCCATGTGCTTTGCCATTACCAAATTGCTGGTCAAAGTTATAACCCGCATCGATACACCGGAATCAGTGGTTTTTTGGCAGGCCGTTTGGACCGCTGTGCTGGCTTTTCCTGTCGCTCTATTCTTTTGGGCCATCCCCAGTTGGGAGCAGACGGCTTGGCTCATTGCCCTTTCGATCGTCACGATACTGAATCATTATTGCATGACCTGGGCCGTTAAACTTGCGGATATCGGTATCATTGAGCCGATTTCATTTACCCGGCTCATTTGGGCGGCAATTGTTGGTTATTTAATATGGGGCTGACCCAGCTAACTAGTTCAAATACTGTTTAACCCACTGTTTTACTTGTCTTAATTGATCCTGTGGCTTGGGGTTGTTAAATCGCCACTCACATTCCTTTAAAAATAGCCCAAAATGCTCCTTTGGAACACCA
>JABIIH010000209.1 GCA_018649245.1 Rhodospirillaceae bacterium
ACCATTTTCGAGCGTCTGGTATTTGAACGAGATCCAGCATGTCAGCGGCTCTATCAGCGGCGGCTTTATTTGATAAACCTTGATGGCGGATAAGCGGCTCAGAAATCTGCTGGCCAACCGCCATCATTGGATTGAGCGATGTCATCGGTTCTTGAAAAATCATTGAAATTTCATTGCCGCGAACTTCCCGAATTCGGCTTTCTGAGACCTTGGTTAAATCTTCGCCTTTAAATAACACTTCACCGCCGGAAATACGGCCGGGAGGATTTGGGATAAGGCGCAAAATCGAGAGCGACGTAACGCTTTTGCCGCAGCCGGATTCACCAACAACACCCAGCGTCTCACCTTGGCCAACTTCATAGCTTACCTTATCAACGGCTTTAACAATGCCATCGCGCGTATCAAATTCTGTCTCCAGATCATTTATTTTCAGAACAGCGGCGCTCATGCCATCCCCACTTGCTCAAGTTTTGCTTGCGCATCCTCAGGTCGGCTTTTGATCATGTCCATAAGCTCGGATTGGAGAATTCCATATCCAGGATCGTTGAATAAATTATCCATTTCGTGCGGATCATCTGCGAGATTATACAGTTCACCTTCTTCGGATATTTCATCATAGGTTAGCTTCGCAGTTGGTGTCCGGGCTGTTCTAAGATCGAGTTCAACACCCGTGCGCGAAGGCCGAAGATCCCATTCGCTAAAGGCAAAATCGCGGCTATCTTGCCCATCGATCAGCCCTTTCATGGAACGACTATTAAGTGCCATCGGATCGGATACGCCGGCATAATCATAAAATGTTGATGTCAAATCGAGAGTTGAAACTGGATCATCAACAACTTTATCTGCCGGCACGCCAGGTCCATTGACAATACAGCCAACCCGAAGTAATCCATCATAAAGCATCGGGCCTTTGAGCAAGAGACCGTGATCCCCCAACCACTCACCATGATCGGCGGTGAAAACAACCAGGGTATTTTCGCTCAGGCCAAATTCGTCAAGTGTTGTCAGTATCCGTCCAACATTGTGGTCAATCAGCGAAATCATGCCGTAATAATTGGCAATAAGATGACGCATTTTCTTTTCGTCCGGCGGCAAGATGCGCGAATAGGTCGCACGGTGTTTTCGCAAGATCGGGTCTTCGAGTTGTGGCGTCCCTTCCAAGCTTTGTTTATGCCACCACGGCCGGCGCTCGAAATCGCGCTCCATATGATACGGCAAATCAATCTCATCCGGATCATGCAGGCGCGACCAGGGCTCCGGGCTATCAAACGGCGTGTGCGGATCAGGGAAAGATGCCCATAACACAAACGGCTCTTCCTTATTTTGTTCAATATAGCGCACCGACTGATTACCGACCCAAGTTGACGTATGCCAGGTTGCTGGCAGGCCGGAGTTCCAAGTATGAGGTGCCTCAACATCTGGCGTCAAATGGGTCTGCCACATGGTGACCTTGTCTTCGCCGCGGCCATCATCAAACAACCAGCGCTCATAGTGCAAGGCATCTGGCGGCGGAAAGGGTCTGGTCCGCGCGTAATGACCAAGCACCATAGTTTCGACATGATCAAATCCCATATAAGGGCCAAACCAGTCGGCGCCTAATTCCGGGATCATCGACTTGCATTCCGGCGTGCCGGTCGGCTCGAAAGTATGATGGGTGGAGAAATGCGCTTTACCAACAAAGCCGCTTTTATATCCGGCATTTGCCAGCGTTCGTCCAAAACCCTTCTCGCCAAGATCAAAATCAAGATCGATGCCATTATCACTAACACCATTTGTGCGCGGCAATAGCCCGGTCAAAATCGAAGCTCGGGCCGGCTGACACACCGCATTGGGCGTAATGCAATTGGCAAAGCGCGTGCCCTCTTTTGCCATACGATCCAGATGCGGCGTTTTGACCTTGCGCCCTTCAAAACCAAAACAGTCACCTCGATGTTGATCGGACGTAATTAAAACAATATTTGGTCGGTCATTCATTTACACAACACTCCCACCACGTGGATCGAGATGGTCCCGCATGCCATCTCCCAATAAATTAAACGCGATCATCGTAAGGAACAGAAACAGTCCAGGGAAAATTGAAAGCCATGGTGCGAATGTTAGAAATTCATTGCCTTGAGCGATCATTGTGCCCCAGCTTGGTGTTGGTTCCTGAATACCCATTCCGAGAAAGCTCAGGGTCGATTCCGTTAGGATGACATTTCCGATCAGCACAGTTGCCAGAACAATGATAGGGCCAATGCAGTTCGGCAAAACATGGCCGAAGACGATGCGCATGTTACTCATACCAATTGCATGACAAGCGGTAACATAGTCTTGCGTTTTAACACTCAGTACCGCGCCGCGGGTCACCCGGGCAAATTGTGTAATACGCCTAATCGATAAAGCTAATATGATGAAGGGTAAACTCGGCCCCAGCACGCTTACCAATGCCAATGCCATAACAATTCCGGGGATCGACATGAATATTTCGACAATCCGCATGATCACCTCATCGACCATACCCCCGACATAACCGGAAACCGCGCCGATAAAAACACCTGTAATGAGGCCAAAAATAACGGCTATCATGGCGATAGAAAGAGAAGTCCTAGCACCGTACAAGACACGGGAGAAAATATCCCGCCCCGCATTATCGGTGCCCATCAAATGCTCCCAACTTGGCCCCTTGAGACCGTTGGCGGGATTTACCTGATCAAATGGAAAGGGCGAAATCCAAGGCGCTGCCAAGGCAAGCGCAAACAACAGCAATATAAGCACAAAACTGAACCTGTTGAGCTTGCTCGACAAAAAGCGTTTAAAGCTTTCGAAAAACAAAACCCAGCCGCCCACATGATTCTCGGCACTGCTCATATTCTGATCCTTGGATCAATAACCATATACAATAAATCGACAACCAAATTCGACAATGCGAAGGCGACGCCGATTACCAGCACGGCCCCTTGCATCACAAGAATATCCTTTTCGTAAATGCCTTCGATCAACAGACTGCCTAACCCCGGCAGAGAAAAAATAAACTCGACGGCAACCGCGCCGCCCATCAAATTAGCAAACTGAAAGCCAATAACGGTGATCACTGGATTAATTGCATTGCGCAGCGCATGAACCATGAAGACCCGCCATCGGCTGAGGCCCTTAGCCGTTGCTGTCCGCACCATATCCTGAGACAACACTTCGAGCATACTGGATCGCATCATGCGCGCAATGAGCGCCGCCGGATGTAGCGCGATGGCCGCCGTCGGCAAAATCATGGCACTGAAGCCATGCTCATCAATCGAGCCGGTGACTGGTAAGATAGGGATAAGGAACGCAAATAAGAGGATCAAAATGATCGCAAACCAAAAAGTTGGCGTACTCACACCAATGATCGCAATCATGCGAGCAATATAGTCACCCGCACGTCCGCGATAGACAGCTGAAATTATACCGAGCGCGATACCAATAACTGCCGCCGAACTCATCGTCATCAAAAGCAAGAGCATGGTCGTCGGCAAGGCATCAAAAACCAGGTCAGAAACCTCCGAGGTGCTCACAAAAGAACGCCCTAAATCTCCTTGCAGAGCTTTTCCCAGCCACTGAAAATATTGCACAATGATAGGTTTATCGAGGCCAAGCTCGGTGCGAACGCGCTCTAATTCACCGGGTTCGACCGAAGAATGACCTTCTAAATCCAATCCCATTGCCGCAATTGCCGGATCACCTGGCGACAAATGACCTAGCACGAAGGCAAGCGTCGCAACACCTAAAATGGTTGGTATCGATAGAAATAACCTGCGGAGGAGAACGGTTGTCAGCATATGGAATTATAACAATCGGAAATAAATTAGATAGAAAAACCCCGTCCAATCGAAACACTCATAACGATTGAACGGGGGGTGAGGAAGTTGTTACTTATCCAACCAAACGCGACGAATATCTTCTCGGCCTTTTAATTTGCCGGTGCGGAAATCCTTCACATAAGTACGGCGAGCCGTCCGATGGTTACGATAATTGAGGAAGATATAAGGCACATCATCAAAGATGATCTTTTGAAGCTCTTTGATTTTATCTTGAACTTTAGCCGGATCTTCCGTTTTAACGATTTCATTGGCAAGCGCATTGGCTTTTGCGTTCTGATAACCGCCAGGCTTGTTATAGAAAGTGACATTGTTGCCACCGCCCGAAGAATACAGGTTCCAAGCATAGTCCTTCATATTTGGGCC
>JABIIH010000087.1 GCA_018649245.1 Rhodospirillaceae bacterium
AAATTTCTTGGGACGAGGCGCTCGATGAAATTACCGAAGTCCTCAAGAAAACTCGCGCTGAAGATCCCCGCAAACTGGTGGTGCAGCGGACCACTACATTAACCGCGAGCCGTATCCCTTTTACGGCTTTTGCTGCTGGTTTCGGTACGCCCAATCACTCAACCGCGGGGGGTGGGTTGCATTGCGGCAACGGCGCACATTTGATCAGCGGTGTTATGCATGCCTCCTGGGGCATCTTGCCGGACTTCCAATATTGTAATTACGCGATGTTCTTCGGTGCTTCCAAAGGTCATGCAGCGGGTCATGCTTCAACCTCGAATATGGGTATGGCGGCCGATGCGCGGGATCGCGGCATGAAGCTTGTGGTGGTTGATCCGATGTGCAATTTCGCCTCCGCCAAGGCGACTGAATGGGTACCGCTCAAAGTTGGCACCGATGGCGCCTTAGCTCTAGCAATGTGCAATGTCCTGGCGAATGATCTCGAAGCGCTGGACAAACCTTATCTAAAAGCCAAGACGAATGGGCCGTATCTAATCGGACCCGATCAACAATATATCCGCGACCCTGCCACGGAAACTCCAATGGTTTGGGATGAGGACGCTGGTCAGGGGCGGCCTTTTGGCGAAGTTGATCCCGAGAACATGGCACTATTTGGCGAATTTAAAGTTGATGGCGTGGTTTGTCACCCATCATTCCAACTGCTCAAAGATCACCTTAAACAATTCGCGCCCGAATGGGCTGAGGAAATCACCACGGTGCCGGCCGCCAACATACGCCGCCTCGCCGGTGAGTTCGCCGCTGAAGCCAGGATCGGCAGCACAATCGATATCGATGGCGTCACGATACCCTACCGCCCGGTTGCCGCCATAGCCTTTCGCGGTGCCCAAGGACATATAAATTCGGTCTATAATTTCCTGGCCGTCGATCTGCTAAACCAATTGGTCGGCGCGGCCGATGTGGTTGGCTCATGCCTTGGCTTCAATCCGACTTGTCACGGCAATCCCGGCACCGGCAAACCTTGGTACCAACCTAATCCCGATAAAGATGGTTTGATGATAACCGGCATGTGGATGGGCTATCACTATCCTTACCCGATCGGCGAACCCCGCCAACCAACCAATCTCGGGCTCCAGGATTTATTTGTCATGGGCATGACCTCTCCCTTCCTGGATTCAACTGATCGTGAGAAATTGTGGGATCAATTTGAGCTACCGTATCGTCCCGAAGTGCTTTTTAATTGTGGTGCTAATTTGTTGATGAGCATCGCCAATAAAGACGTCGTCGCGGAATCCCTTAAAAAGTATAAATTCTTCGTCAGTTTTGATTTGTTGATGACTGAAACGTCTGAGTTCGCCGACATCGTCTTACCAGATTGCGACTATCTGCAATCGCAGGATTCTCGCTCAAATTTCCCGTTTATTTTCAGCTTGCCTGCCGGTATGGGTGAATGGTGTTGGCCGATCCGCCAGCCCGTCGTCGAAGCTTATGGCGAACAGCGCCGTGCCGCTGACGTGTTGCTTGAATTAGCCGACCGGGTTGGCTTTCGCGGTGACCTAAATGCCGCCTATAACGCCTCATACAATCTCGAGCCGCCCTATCGGCTGGAAGGCGATCAAAGCTATACTTACGAAGAGATTTGCGATGCCGATCTGAAGAATAATTTTGGCCCCGAGATGGGCTATGACTGGTTCAAAGAGCACGGCCTCTATAAATGGCCGAAAAAACCCGAGGAAGTTTATTGGCGCGCCTTCGTCGATGTACGGGTGCCGATCTATTGGGAATGGATGCCCAGAACCGGCGAAGCAATTGCCGCCATTGCTGAACCACGCGGCATGAAAATCCCGCGTGAGCATTATTCTCCACTGGCCCAGTGGATTCCCTGCGCCTCGCATGAGCATCATGATGATGGTTTTGATTTCTCGGCCTTTTACTACCGCGATATTGTGCACACCAATAGTTATACGATGGAAAATGCTTGGCTCGATGAAGCCGCCCAGCTTGATCCGTTTTCCTACACTATTGCTCTTAATAACGTAGCCGGTGAAAAATTGGAGCTGGTGAACGGCGATGCCATTCGTGTTTCCACTACAACGGGACGCTCAGTTGAGGGACGAGTCAGACTGACCGAAGCCATTCATCCGGAAGGACTTGGTATCGCGGCCCTGGCCGGCCATTGGGGTGATGGCATGCCGATGGCAAAGGGCAAAGGCGTGTTTTACAATGAGTTACTGGAACTCGATTACGAACATTGCAATCCAGTAAATTTAAATCTAGATCTGTGCGTCCGAGTTAAGGTCGAAAAAATTTAGCCAGGAGCACCCCGCATGACCGTTATCGACATTCACACCCATTCTTTGTCCGAAAAATGGCTTAATTTGGTGCGGGAAAAGGGCAAACCTGATCTTGAAATCGGCACGCATCCAAATGGCAACGAATTTCTGATTGAGTTCGGCACCCCATCCATGGGCCTCACCGAAGGCATGTTCGATTATCAGCGGCGCATTAAAGATATGGATGCCGAAGGTATCGATGTATCGATCGTTTCCCTGACCTCGCCAAACACCTTTTGGGGCACGGAAGAAATTGGCGTCGAATGCGCGCGAATAATGAATGATGATATGGCGGCGGCTCAGACGAGTTATCCCGACCGCATCCGCTTCTTCGCCACTTTACCCTGGGAATATCCCAAACGCGCAGCGGAGGAACTTGAACGCGCCGTCGGGCTCGGCGCTGTTGGTGTCATGACCCTCGCTAACGTCCGCGGCAAATATCTAAATGATCAACTATTTGATCCGGTTTGGACCGACATTGAAAAACGCGGACTGCCGGTTCTCATTCATCCGACGATACCGCTGGGCTCGGAAAAGATGGATCTGGGGACGCACCGTTTGGCGGCACCCGTGGGGTTCATGTTTGATACAACCCTGGCAATTGCCCGCATGATCATGGATGGATTTATTGACCGCTATCCCAATATTAAGATTATCGCGGCGCACGCCGGTGGATTTTTACCCTATGTGTCGAAACGCATGGATTTGTTCTTTGAGAAAGCAGAGTTTGAAAAAAAAATTACCGATAATCCAAGCACCTACCTCGAACGAATCTATTATGATTCAATTATTTATCAGGCCGATGGGCTACAATCTCTGATCAACTTGGCCGGACCAGACCGGATTATGTTCGGCACCGATTATCCCCACCCAGCCGATATTCCGGTTTTAAAGCAATTGGTTGCAGACTTGCCGACGGATCAATCGACTAAGATTTTCGGCACCGCCGCCGAGAGATTATTCAAACTCTGATGATACCGTTGCAAATTGATCAGTGGCAGAAATATGTCCTAAATCGGTTTCAACCACAATATATCGTATATTTTATCATTATTTTAACATTTCAGACCTCAATATGAACTCCAAATAGGCGCTTTATATATATTTAGGAGTTAGTGATGGGATTCCTGCCAGGCAAATTGTCCCCATTCGCTGCCATATTGTGTGTTGCTACACTTGCTTTAGGCGCTCAGCCGGCAAGCAGTAAGACCCTATTGGCCAGTTCAATATCAAGTAAGAATTACACCGCGACACCCGCTACCGTTGAGGATTTGCGGGTTGGCGTGCATCCTGACAAAACGCGTATCGTCTTGGATGTCAGCCAGCCAACAGATTTATCCTACCGCGTTTCAAAAGATGGCAAATCAATTCACCTAAGTTTACCGCATGCCTCTTGGCAGGCACCGGGCTTCCAGAACCGCCACGCGCGCGGCGGGGTCACAGGATTTAGCCAGCATTCCTCTGAAACTGCTGGCAGTGGCCTGACAATAAGTAGTCGTTCAGCGGTCCGGTTAAAACGACCATTTTTTGTTTCGCCTAGCGGCAAGCAAGGGCACCGGATTGTCATTGATATCGTGCCGGCACCAAACCGGGTAGCAGAAGCGCCAAGATCAATTTTAGTTGCCTCGCTTGATAATACCGGAGCCCTACCCAAGCAAAGCCCAGCTAAGCAAAACATCGAGGTTGCGCAGGCAATAGACAGGCGAAATCCCTATATCCAACGTGCCTTTCCGCAAGGGCAAATCCAGCAACGGCAACCACAAACCGCGCCTCAGCAAATGCCGCGACAGGCGGC
>JABIIH010000210.1 GCA_018649245.1 Rhodospirillaceae bacterium
CGCTCGACCAGATCGGCAACCCAATGAAATAGTGCCATATCCTTGGCAAAGGCTTGTTCGACTTTGGGCCGCAATACTTTGACAGCAACCTCTTCACCCTCGCTGGTGACGGCGAAATGCACTTGGGCGATTGAGGCCGCGGCCACCGGCTCCCAGTCGAACTCAGTGAACATATCTTCGACTTTGGCGCCAAACTCCTGTTCGATTGTAGTGCGGGCTTCGGCGGCACTAAACGGCGGCAAATGGTCCTGCAGTTCCGAGAGATCTGCAGCGACTTCTTCGCCCAACAAATCCGAGCGGGTCGAGAGGGCTTGGCCGAATTTAATAAAAGTTGGTCCCAATTCCTGCAGGGCTTTGGCAATCCGTTCGCCCGGACGGCCCTCAACATTGCGTTTTGAGATAATTCGGGCGGCCGTGACGACGCCGCTGGCGACTCCTGCTTCTTCAAGCAGCCACAAAGCATCATAGCGCGCGAGAGTGCGGGCGATGGTAAAAAGCCGGGAAATATTTTTAAGGGCCGTAAACATACTAATCTAATAGGTCTTTCTATATGCGCCAGGCCGAATGAATGGCGGCAATGCCCCCGGACAAGTTCTGATGGGAGCCTTGATCAAGGCCGGCAGCGGCAATCATGGTGGTAAATTCATCCTGAGATGGAAAGCGGCGGATGCTTTCGGCCAGATACTGGTAAGACTCCCGGTCATTCGCGACAAGCTGGCCAATCATCGGCAAAACATTAAAGGAATAGCTGTCATAAAGCTTGGCCAAAGTTGGCAAAATCACCTGGCTGAACTCCAAACACAAAAAATGGCCGCCCGGCCGCAGCACCCGGCGAGCCTCCTCTAGGGCCTTTGCTAAATGTGTAACATTGCGGAGGCAAAAGGCAGTGACATAGGTATCGATTGAAGAATCCTCGAGCGGCAATTGTTCGGCATTTCCCCGCACCCATTTGAGGCCCTCAATGATTGCCCGGTCGAGTGCACGATCACGCCCGACTTTGAGCATTTCTTCATTAATGTCACAAATGACGACATCTTCGCCGCCTTTTTCGAGAAATTTGAAGGCAATATCACCGGTACCACCACCGACATCCAATAATTTCATGGCAGCCTGCGGGTTGATCCGCTTGATCAGCGCCCTTTTCCATAGCCGATGAATGCCGCCGCTCATGAGGTCATTCATCAAATCATAGCGCGGCGCCACG
Organism: Rhodospirillaceae bacterium; assembly: GCA_018649245.1. Classification (GTDB taxonomy): domain Bacteria; phylum Pseudomonadota; class Alphaproteobacteria; order Rhodospirillales; family UBA2165; genus TMED23. The sequence continues at coordinate 1,205 of JABIIH010000210.1, forward strand.
CTGTCAAAAACATCTCTCACCATAGCGGTCTTGGCGGCGATATCGACGTCCTGATAGCCGAAATGGGTTTTTGCTCCAGCTGTTTCGGCGGTTCTATTCGAGTTTTTTTCTGGCGACATGGTGCGGACCATAGCGGAACTCGTCCGACTAAGCTATGGTAATTAAAACAGAAATCACTTGGTAATCTAAAAAAATGCCGGAACTTCCTGAAGTCGAAACAGTACGGCGCGGTTTGCAGCCGGCGCTCGAAGGCCAAACCCTAAAATCCGTAATTGTTAGACGTGCCAAACTACGCATCCCCTTTCCGAAAGATTTTGCCCGGCGGTTAACGGGCAGCAAAGTTGAACGCCTTGGCCGCCGCGCTAAATACTTGTTTATGCATATGCAGGGCGGAGATGTGGCCATTATTCACCTCGGTATGACCGGTCATATGACAGCGATCAGCGGTAAGGCGCCGGCACCCGGCAAACATGATCATGTCGATTTTTGCACCACGGCAGGCGCCACGGTGCGGTTTAATGACGTCCGGCGATTTGGCTTGATGACCCTGACGACGGAGGAAGAGCTTGAAACCCACAGGCTGATTAAAAACATTGGTCCCGATCCGCTTGCCAACAGCTTTAGCCATGAGGTTTTAAGCGCTGCGCTTAAGGGCCGGGCGACATCGATTAAAGCTGCCTTGCTCGATCAAAAAACAGTTGCCGGATTGGGCAATATATATGTCAGCGAAAGCCTGTTTCGTTCTGGTATTTCGCCAAAACGACAAGCGAAATCGGTGCAGGGTAGCCGAGCTGAGAAACTAACCAGAGCCATCCAAGAAGTATTGCGGGAGGCGATTGAAGCAGGCGGCTCGACCCTTAAAGATCACCGGCAGCCCGATGGTGAGCTTGGCTACTTTCAGCATCACTTTAGAGTCTATGGCAAAGATGGTGAGACCTGCCCGAACTGCGATGATGAACGCTATCGCATCAAGAAAATCGTGCAGGCCGGCCGCTCAACATTTTATTGTTCCAATTGTCAGCGTTAGGCATATAGTTCTGTAATGTTTATCCGCCTTATTTTTATCTTGCTGATTGCTGTCAGCACGCCCTTTATTAATATTGATTTATCAGCCGCGCCGAAATTCGTCCCCGGTATCAATGACCTGCCGTTGATGCCAGGGTTATCCCTAAGATCTGAAACGCCGGTGGTGTTTGATACGCCCGGCGGGCGCATTGTAGAAGTGTTTGCGATTGGCAAGGCGTCCTCAATCCGCATTCGAGCTTTCTATGGCGAAACCTTACCGCAACTTGGCTGGCAGCCGAAAAGCAAATCTGCTTTCCAGCGCGATAATGAGACCCTCAAAATCGAAATATCAGAGGACAGTAAAGGCCGCCGTGTGGTCCGCTTTTCTGTCGTGCCACAGAGGTGAAAAGAGCGGCATAAATGACGGCAATAATGGGGCCAACAAAGGCTTGACGCCCGGCTCAGCCCCCTATATAAACCCGGCCTTCATGCGAATTTCGTCCACCATCTCATTACATGGGGACGCTTAAGAATAGTGAGAGAAATTAATGGCCAATATTAAATCGGCAAAAAAGCGTATACGTCAAATTGAGCGCCGTTCGGCAGTTAACCGAACCCGCCTCACCCGCATGCGCACCCATGTGAAACAAGTTGAGCAAGCCATCGCCGACGGCGATGCGGCAGCTGCCCAAACAGCTTTCAATGAAGCACAGCCGCAAATGATGCGGTCAGCCCAAAGAGGTTTGTTGCACCGCAATACGGCGTCCAGAAAATTGTCCCGCCTGTCAAAACAGATTAAAGAAATGAGCGCCTAGCCGGCCCTCGATTTTCAGTTCGTGTCAGCTGGATGCGAAACCATAAATTAATCCCAAATAATCTTGAGCCGCAGCTTTATTGATGCGGCTTTTTTGCCGCCGCAAATTGAAAAAATAAACAAAATTTATTGCCGGATTCTATTCTTCTAAAACTGTCAAGAAGATTATTTTCAACGTTCCCCTTTCGGACCTATTGAATCAATTTTTTATGTTGGGTACATTCATGGCTGTAACGGGGAGGATGGTTTTAAGACTTCGTTGCAGGTTTATCTTTTACCGTATTATAGATTCGACAAAATGGTTAATTTTTTTCAATAAAACCATGGAATTTTAAATAAAAAATAAACCGGTAAAGTAAACCACAAGTAAAAAAGTTAAATAAAAATTTCATTGTACAGGCTTTAGGTGAGGGTGATGGGTTCTTCGAGCAGGTTAGACATAGGCCAGCGCTAGGAACTATTCAGGGGGGCAGATCATATCTTGTATTTGTCTCTAGATTTTAAAAATAAAATGCCGTGCCGAAAAATAATTTCGGCAGCAGCGAGTTTGAAAATTCTTTGAATTTTTTATACTCCGGGGCGGTATTGGTAATTTGGGCTGGCAAAATAAATGGATATAGGGTCTGACGATCGGCAATTCCAGACGCAATGGTACAGAGTTAGCAGTCGTCTCAAAGCAGAAATCGGGGAAACAGCTTTTGAAAATTGGGTTAAACCAATTAAAGCCTGTGATGTAAAAAATTCTGAAGTACGTCTTGCTGTTCCCAGCCGTTTTATGCGTGATTGGGTGGTCGCAAATTATCTCGATCGATTAAAAGAATTATGGGTGGATGAAAATGATGGAGTACGCTCTGTCGATATTCTTATCCAACCGACGATGAAAACCAAATCTGATGAAGCAGCAGATGGTCAAGCTGTTGGCTTGGAAGATGATGCTCGCAACGCCTCCGTAAATGGCAATGACAGCAAAACCGGTGTGAATGGCGCTGTTCAATCCGGTTGGGAATCGGGCAGCAAGATCGCCGCCCCGCTCGACAATCGTTTCCGGTTTGATCAGTTTGTCGTTGGCAAGCCAAATGAGTTTGCCTATGCCGCAGCCCGCCGAGTTGCCGAAGCTCAATCCGTCCCCTTTAATCCGTTATTCCTTTATGGCGGCGTCGGCCTGGGTAAAACCCATCTGATGAATGCCATCGCCTGGGAAATTCTCGAGCGCGACCCATCGCGTACGGTGATGTATCTCTCGGCAGAAAAATTTATGTACCGTTTCGTGCGCGCGCTGCGTGAGCAAAATACGGTCGATTTCAAAGAACAGTTCCGTTCAGTCGATGTTTTGATGATCGATGATGTTCAATTCATTGGCGGGCGGGATGCCACACAGGAAGAATTTTTCCACACTTTCAATGCGCTGGTTGATCAGGGACGGCAAATAATATTATCAGCCGATAAATCGCCGTCCGATCTCGAGGGTGTCGAAGAGCGTCTTAAATCCAGGCTCAACTGCGGTTTAGTTGCGGATATCCACGCCACGACCTATGAATTGCGTCTGGCGATCCTAGAGACCAAAGCCGAAACGATGGAATTGGAGGCGCCGCGCCAGGTGTTGGAATTCCTCGCCCACAAAATTACCTCCAATGTGCGCGAGCTTGAAGGTGCCTTAAACCGTGTTGCCGCACATACCCAGCTGGTTGGCCGTGAAATGACTTTGGAAACCACTCAAGAAGTCCTGCACGACCTCTTGCGGGCAAATGATCGACGGGTAACCATTGAAGAAATTCAAAAACGCGTCGCCGAGCACTTTAATATTCGTCTCTCAGACATGCATTCAGCCCGCCGTGCCCGCTCGGTTGCCCGGCCCCGCCAAGTGGCGATGTATCTGGCCAAGCAGCTAACCTCGCGCTCACTGCCCGAGATCGGTCGTAAATTCGGTGGCCGGGACCATACGACGGTGATGCATGCAGTTAAAAAAGTCGATGAATTGCGTGATCACGATACGACCTTTGCCGAAGATGTCGAGCTTCTGCGGCGTATGCTGGAGGGCTGAAAAGGGCCTGAGACGGCTTAAAAAACAGGGCTAATAACGGCCCTGAATACAGCGATTAACGAATCATTTTGCCAATTTCATCAAGAAAATCCAAAAAATCTGGGTGAACGGCGATAAACCGTTAAGAATCAAGGCCTTGAAATCATTTAAATTCCTCGCCAAAAGCGTGAAAAAGCTTACTCGTAGGCCCTCATCTGCTATAATAAAGGTAATATTTCTGAAGGGATATTCTGGGGGATATTCTGGGTTAAAATCGAAGTGAATTGCCGAGGTGATTTGTAGCCTCTTTTTTTCACTCTAGGGCTAACCAGAGGTCTCTCAATCCTGATGGAAAAATATGAGGCTCGTTCAGCTAGGTCAGCATAATGGGCGAATTTGAGGCAGAATAGGTCAACGAAACGATATGAAAATAACCATCGAGCGCGGGTTGCTGTTAAAGGTTCTCACCCACATTCAAGGCGTCGTCGAGCGCCGTAATACCATTCCCATTTTATCCAATGTAAAATTTGATGCACCGGACGGCCAATTAAGCCTGAATGCCACCGACATGGATATAGATATCGTCGAAACAATTCCGGCGGAGGTCGCCAGTGCCGGCTCAGCGACGGCGCCCGCTCATACGCTTTATGATATTGTCCGCAAATTGCCGGAAGGAGCACAGGTTGAGTTGGATTGCACCGGTGACGACAGCCAATTAACGCTGTCTGCGGGGCGTTCGAAATTTAAACTAACCTGCCTGCCAACCGAAGATTTTCCGGTGCTATCCGGCGGTGATTTACCCAATAGTTTTTCCCTATCGGCGGCTGATCTACGCGGCTTAATTGATCGTACCCGATTTGCAATTTCAACCGAAGAAACCCGCTATTATCTCAATGGCATCTACCTCCATGCCGCTGAAAATAACGGCGTTGAAGTATTGCGCGCCGTGGCGACCGATGGCCATCGATTGGCCAGTGTTGAAATTCCCTTGCCGGAGGGGGCAGCGGGGATGCCGGGTGTTATTGTGCCGCGCAAGGCCATCAGCGAAATTCGCAAACTTATTGACGAAACAGAGGATGAGATCGCCGTTTCACTATCCGATACCAAGATTAAATTTGCCTTTGAAGGCACAGTGCTCACTTCGAAACTGATTGATGGTACTTTCCCCGATTACGATCGGGTTATCCCGGAAGGCAATGATAAAGTACTTGAAGTGGATACGGATGTTTTTGCCCATGCCGTGGACCGTGTTTCAGCCATTTCAACGGAAAAATCCCGCGCCGTGAAGTTAACGATTTCCAAGGGTAACTTGACGCTTTCCGCCAATAGTCCGGACAATGACACCGCGACCGAGGAAGTGCCGGTGGATTACGATGAAGCCGAGATCGAGATTGGCTTTAATTCCCGCTATTTGCTCGATATTGCGCAGCAAATTGAGGGGGATCGGGCACGGTTTACCCTCGCCGATGCAGCCTCACCTACATTGGTGCAGGATCTGGATGACCAAGGGGCCATCTATGTGCTGATGCCGATGAGAGTTTAACGCATGCGATTAGTTGGGAACCTTTAGCATTTCTACAAATGGCAAATAACCCATTGGTAAATAAGCGTGAATGAAATTTCATCGAGCGGTGCGGACGTATTATTCCGCGAAGTACTCGCCACGAGTGAGGCAGCTGTTGTGACCGCTATCCCTCATCAACTAGCGGTCAGCCGTCTTACTTTAACTGATTTTCGCTGTTACACCCAGCAACGGCTGGAAGTTGATACGCGCCCAATAGTGCTCACCGGGCCGAATGGCGCCGGTAAGACCAACCTGTTGGAAGCGCTATCTTTTCTGGTGCCTGGCCGGGGCCTCAGACGCGCCAAATTAGGTGAGATTACCCGCCGGGCAGCGGATGGCACGCCGGCTGCCCAGCAATGGGCGGTTGCCGCCAAGCTGCTCATTGGTGAAAACGAGATTGATATTGGCACTGGCTGTGAGATGGCTGATGGTTCTGACAATGGCACGGCTGGCCGCGACAAACGTGTGACCAAAATCGATGGCAGCGTGGTCAAAAGCCAGGCTGAGCTGGGCCGCTATACCAGCGCGCAATGGCTGACGCCGCAAATGGACCGCTTATTCCTGGAAGGCGCCACGGGCCGCCGTCGCTTTGTTGATCAATTAATCTATGGCCTGGACCCGGAGCATGCCGGTCCGGTTGCCGCTTACGATCACAGTCTTCGCAGCCGTAATAAATTATTACGGGAAGGCAATCTTGATCCCGAGTGGCTTGATTCAATTGAAGAATCATTGGCCCGCCATGGTATCGCCATCGCAGTGCGCCGACTTGAAGTGGTGGCCCGGTTGCAAGCTGTATGCCGCGCCGGCAAGGGTGCTTTTCCGGGTGCCGAAATATCGATGTCCGGTCTGGTTGAAAATTGGCTCGACGATGAGCCGGCGCTTGCCGCCGAAGATCATTTACGGGCAGCTCTGCAGGCTTCCCGACAAAATGATGCCAACAATGGCTCAACATCTGTCGGACCCCACCGCAGTGATTTAGCGGTTCGTCATGGTGATACCGGCATGGCCGCTGAGATTTGCTCGACCGGCGAACAAAAAGCCTTATTGATCGGCATTGTCCTGGCCACCGCCCGGCTGCAAACCGAAGAGCGGGGCTATACGCCATTGTTATTGTTGGATGAAATTACTGCCCATTTGGATAAAGCGCGCCGGGCTTCACTATTCGACATCATCTTGGAATTAGGCGCGCAGGCCTGGATCACCGGCACGGAAGACGAAATATTTGCACCACTTGGTACACATGTGCAGCATTTTGCCATCAACCAAGGCGAACTTGAAAAACTTTAATTTAAAACAAAACCACCCACCTGACTGGACCATAAAGTATGAGCAAAAAAGATAACGAAAAAGACGTAAACCCAGAATCCGAGGTCATGGATGGGGATGAGGCTTATGATGCCCAGTCGATTAAGGTTCTGAAGGGCCTTGATGCGGTACGCAAACGCCCGGGCATGTATATTGGCGACACCGATGATGGTTCCGGTCTCCATCACATGATCTATGAGGTCGTTGATAACGCCATCGATGAAGCCTTGGCCGGGTATTGCGATATTGTTGAAGTTATTTTGAACGGCGATGGCTCGGTGAGTGTGACCGATAATGGCCGCGGCATTCCGGTTGATATCCACGAAGAAGAGGGCATACCGGCCGCCGAGGTGATTATGACCCAGCTGCATGCCGGTGGTAAATTTGATCAGAACTCGTACAAAGTCTCAGGTGGTTTGCACGGCGTCGGTGTCTCGGTGGTAAATGCCTTGTCGACCCGTCTAGAATTGCGCATTTGGCGCGATGAAAAAGAGCACCTATTGGTGTTCAAAGATGGGGACATTGACGAAAAAATGACAGTCGTTGGTGACGCTAGCGGCAAAACCGGTACTCAAGTTACGTTTTTCGCCTCCGACAAGACCTTCACCAATATTGAATATGATTTTGCCACCATTGAGCACCGCCTCCGTGAACTGGCATTTTTAAACTCTGGCGTTCGAGTTAGGCTAACCGATGACCGCCATGTTGAACAGGTTGTGGTTGAACTGTTCTATGAAGGCGGTTTGGAGGCTTTTGTGACCTATTTAGACCGCTCAAAAACCGCCTTAATTCCAACCATCGCAGTATTGGGTGAGAAGGACGGCATTACCATCGAAGCTGCTCTGCAGTGGAACGACAGTTATCATGAAACGACGCTGTGCTTTACCAACAACATCCCGCAGAAGGACGGTGGCACTCACATGGCCGGCTTTCGAGGCGCCTTGACGCGGACCATTAATACCTATGCCGATCAGGAAGGCCTAGCCAAAAAAGATAAGGTCACCATTTCGGGCGACGATGCCCGCGAAGGCATCACCTGCGTGTTGTCAGTCAAAGTGCCGGATCCGAAGTTTTCTTCTCAAACCAAGGAAAAGCTGGTGTCTTCCGAAGTACGCCCCGTGGTCGAAAGCATTTTGGGTGAAAAGCTCAATCAGTGGTTTGAAGAGCATCCCACCGACGCCAAACGGATTATCGGTAAAATTGCCGAAGCGGCAATGGCACGTGAAGCAGCCCGCAAAGCCCGTGAGCTGACCCGGCGTAAAGGCGCGCTTGATATTTCTTCACTGCCCGGCAAGCTGGCCGATTGCCAGTCGAAAGATCCGGCGCTCAGCGAAATATTTATCGTCGAGGGTGATTCTGCCGGTGGTTCGGCTAAACAGGGCCGCGATCGAGCCCACCAGGCGATTTTGCCGCTGCGTGGTAAAATTCTAAACGTTGAGCGCGCGCGCTTTGATAAAATGCTGGCCTCCGCTGAAATTGGCACGCTTATCACGGCGCTTGGCACCGGCATCGGGGCTGAAGATTTCAATGTCGAGAAAGCCCGCTATCATAAAATTATCATCATGACTGATGCTGATGTCGACGGCAGCCATATCCGCACGCTATTGCTGACCTTTTTCTACCGGCAAATGCCGGAATTGATTGAAAAGGGCTTTCTATATATTGCTCAGCCGCCGCTTTATCGGGCGAAACACGGCAAGTCAGAGGTTTATCTTAAAGACGACCGGGCGCTTGAGGATTATTTAATTGAGGCTGGTATTGAGGATTGTGTGTTAAATCTCGCCGATGGCAGCCAGGTCGCCGGTCAGGACCTTAAAGCATTAATCGGATTTTGCCGGGTGGTTAAAGGCCAGATCGCCGGACTTACCACACGGGTGCCGACTAAAATCGTCGAGCAGACGGCCATTGCCGGTGCGCTTAATCCGGAAATATTGTCCGGGTCCGAGCAAGCCGGTCAGGCGGCGGCTTATATCGCAACCCGATTGGATGCGCTGGAAACGGTGGTCGAAAAGGGCTGGCAAGGAGATTCCCTCACCGATGGCGGCTTGTCTTTTGTACGTGTGCTGCGCGGTGTGCCGGATGGCCCGCACGTGATTGATGGGGCTGTAATCCGCAGTGTTGAAGCCCGTGCCTTGGATGCCAATAGCGCCGAATTGCAGCAATCCTTCCAGCATCACGGTAAATTAGTTTCGAGTGAAAAAGAATTTGATATCACCGGCCCCGTTACTTTGTTTGAAGCTATTATGGAACTCGGCCGTAAAGGTGTTTCGATGCAGCGCTATAAAGGACTCGGTGAAATGAACCCGGAACAGCTCTGGGAAACCACGCTGGACCCCAATGTCCGGACACTTTTGCAGGTTAAAGCGAGCCATGCTGATAATGCGGAAGACGTCTTTTCAACGCTGATGGGCGATGTGGTCGAACCACGGCGCGACTTTATTCAAGCAAATGCCTTAAAAGTTGCCAATTTGGACGTCTAAAGCTCTTTTTCTGGTTATTTTGTGTTGAAAGGCACCGACTTAACCAAAGGTGATCTGCGCCGGGTCAATTTAAAAGGCTGCAAAGTGGAGCCGTCAATTTTGCCTGAGATGCTGGGCTGCACACAGCCCTGACCGGTCTTAGCCGAGCGGCGCCACAAGAAGGTCAAATTTTTCTGTTTTTATAATACTTTAATCGTTTTCTAACCCGATTCTGGGATACCTACCCGATGGCAAGTCGTAACAGTCAAAAAACCGCGCCGGCCAATTCGGGTGATAAGAAAAGTAAAACAAAAAGCTACAGATTTATGCGTTTTCTTTTCAAATGGAGTTTTACCCTGGCAATTTGGGGCCTGGTCATGCTGGGCGGGATGACGGCGTTTTATGCCTATGATCTACCATCCACTGACAAAGCTTTGGAGGTGACGCGGCGACCGGCTGTCACTTTGCTGGCACTTGATGGCTCTAAAATGGCCAGTCTCGGCGATTTGCAAGGCCAGGCGGTTAGCGTCAAAGACCTACCCAGCTATCTGCCGCAAGCAGTAATTGCCACCGAAGACCGCCGATTTTATGATCATTCCGGTATCGACATCATCGGTGTGGCGCGAGCGATGGTGACTAATTTAAAGGCTGGCCGGGTTGTCCAGGGCGGCAGCACCATATCTCAGCAGGCAGCAAAAAATTTATTTCTTACGCCGGACCGTACCTTTAAGCGCAAATATCAGGAACTGCTGTTGGCCTTTTGGCTTGAGCAAAAATTCACCAAGGACCAGATTCTAACGATTTATCTTAACCGGGTTTATCTCGGTTCAGGCACCTATGGAGTTGACGCTGCGGCGCGCAAATATTTCAGTGTGCCAGCGTCCAAGCTTACGGTTTTTCAAGCTGCGATCATTGCCGGTCTGTTGAAAGCGCCGTCGCGCCTCAATCCCCGTACCAATATCAAGGCCGCCATCTCACGTGGCAAAGTGGTGCTCAGCAATATGGTGGCAGCCGGCTATTTGACCGTTACGAGCGCTAAGCGGGCGGCCCGCTCAAATCTGCGCTCGACGCATAATCAGCGCTCACAAAAAATCGGCCGCTATTTTGTCGATTGGATTTCCGAACAAGTGCGGGGCTTTATCGGGCCGCAATCGGGTGATGTTACGGTGCAAACGACACTTGATGCGAAATTGCAGGCGCGCGTCGAACACCATATTGAGAAATATCTCAGCCAAAACGGTAAACGTTATAATGTTTCCGAGGGCGCTATCATTGTAATGTCGCCGGATGGTGCCGTCCGCGCTATGGCCGGCGGCCGTAACTATCAAAAAAGTCAGTTTAACCGCGCCACCCAGGCACGCCGGCAGCCAGGCTCGGTATTTAAGCCAATTGTCTACCTGACAGCGCTTGAAAATGGCTTGTCGCCTGACAGCCGTTTTACTGATTCAGCCCTGACAATTAAAAGCTGGAAGCCTCGAAATTATGACGGCAAATATCACGGCGAAATGTCGCTTAAAGAGGCGCTCAGCCGCTCCGTCAATACCATTGCCGTCAAAGTGTCGGAGCGCGTCGGTCGCGGCAATGTCGTTAAAACCGCCAAACGCTTAGGCATCACGGCAACGCTGACGACCTCGCCAAGTCTGGCGCTCGGCACCTCGGGTGTAAGTTTAATCGAAATGACGGGAGCCTATGCGGTACTGGCGAATGGCGGGCACGGTATTTGGCCCTATGGTGTTGAGCGGATAAAAAACTTCTCTGGCCGGCAGCTGTATCGCCGTCAGGGCGGCGGAACCGGTCGTATTGTTGAGCCCCGTCACGTCAAAGCGATGGACGATATGCTGGGCGAAGTAATCCGTACGGGTACCGGCAAGAAAGCGCGGCTGCGGCGCTGGGCAGCGGGCAAAACCGGCACCAGTCAGAGCTTCCGGGATGCCTGGTTTATTGGCTACACGCGCAGCTATGTCACGGGTGTCTGGCTCGGCAACGATAATGATGCGCCGATGAATAAAATCACCGGCGGCGGCTTACCGGCGATTATCTGGCAAAAAATAATGAGCGATGCTCATGGCGATAAAGCAGTTAAAAACACTGGGCGCGCGACCAAACCAAAACCTCAAGCAAAAGAAAAATCCTTCTGGGATAAACTAATCGGCAGCATTTTATCGGCGGATTAAGCTCTGCGGTCGAAAAATGTGGAAGATTGGTGTCGCCATACCTATATTACTTCCACTGATAGTTTTATTTAGCTACTATTATCACCGGGTTATAATATTAGGGGAGTCCACCGTGTCCACCGAATATCGTCGTATCACTTTTAGTAATGTAGAATTGCGCAGTGCGTTGGAAATCTACTTAGCTCAATCTAATGGCTCTGTTCCAAATGGCGATATCAGCTCAATAAAGCCGACCCGAAAATCCAATGATTTTTTTTATGAACTCACCTTGTTCGACCTCTCAAAACAAAAAGGGAAACCTTTGCTGGTCGAAAAACGCGATTCTGTCGAGGCTTTGATAGAATATTGCATCGAAAGCGGCATCGCGCTACCGCGAGCAGCGCGCAAGGAAACCAGAGACGTTGACAATCAATTGTGTTTGGAAATTTTTCTCGACTAAATCTTTAGTTGCGGTTTTTTGTTGCCGCCTTAACTGGTCATTCTGACTATCCAGTCCGGCAAATGAGGCCAATTTCTGTTTACGACGCGTAAGGAGAACACAGTGGCCGAAATAACATCTCCGGTAAAAACCCAGGCAACAAATTGGCCGATTGTCTGGGTTGCCTTTGGCGCCGGTATTGTCGCTTCTTCCCATATCGGAAAACTGCCGCCGGCACTGCCGCAAATTGGCACTGATTTAGCGGCCGGCCTCGTTATGTCAGGCTGGATTGCTTCGATGATTTCGACCATGGGTTTTGCCATCGGTCTGATTGCCGGCGCCATAGCCGATCGGGTCGGTCAACGCCGGGTTTTGATCTTTGGCATGTTGATGCTGGCGCTCGGCAGTCTCCTTGGCACCTTTGCGTCCACGAGCAGCATTATGCTGATCGCGCGGTTTATCGAAGGCCTCGGCTTTACCGCAACCACCATTACCGGCGGCGCGATTATCGCCCGCGCAACCGCTGACAGTGATCGCAAATGGGCGCTTGGCGTATGGGCTGCTTATATGCCGATCGGCTTTGCTAGCATGATGATGTTCGCGGCGTTGATATTGGATAAATTTGGCTGGCGCGTGTTGTGGGGCGTTAGCCTGGCCGTTACTTTGATTTGGATTGTCGTTGTTATCCGGGCGACCGCCGAATGGCAGCGGAGCCAGACCAAGGCGATCAGCCGGGATCCAATCCTCGGTAATGTGCGCCGCAGCCTGGCCATGGGCGGCGGCGTTTTGGTAGCGCTGTGCTTTGCTCTCTACGCGACCCAGCATATTTCGATGATGAATTGGCTGCCGACCTATATGCTCGAAGTCTATGGCGTCAGCACTTTGTTTGCCGCTACTGTGCCGGCCCTGGTGCTGGTTTTTAACGCCATTGGAAACTATTTAGCCGCCTGGGCCATGGGCAGAGGTTGGCCAATTTGGCTGCTGCTTGCCCTGGGTGCCGGCGGTATGGCGTTAACCGAGATCGGCATTTTCTCAGGTGTGTTGCCCGAAAGCCTGCGCCTCGGTCTGGCTTTTCTATTCGGTATAGCGGGTGGCTTGATCCCCGCTGCTGCCCTCGCCGCCGCTCCGGTATACGCCCCGACGCCAGCCCTGATTGGCACCATGAGCGGGCTCATGGTTATGGGCAGCAATACCGGTCAATTGTTCGGCCCGCCAGCGCTGGCCGCCATCCGCGAAACTGCCGGAAATTGGGACAGTACGCTTTGGCTGCTGCTCAGCTTGGCAATCGCCGGAATTATCATGGCCGTGTTATCACGTCCCATGGAAAACCGGGCCGCTACACATTAGTTTTGCCGAAACCTGTTAGCCGGGATATAACCATAAAATATTTATGATTAATATATCTGAGGCTGGGAAAAATGAATTTAACGGACAAAATTACAGTAGTGACCGGTGCTGCGTCAGGCATCGGCTTGGCGACCGCGAAAGCTTTCGCGGCGGTCGGCGGTACGGTTTATCTCGGTGATCTCAATGAGGCAGACGGCGAACAGGCAGCGGCGGATATTCGTAGCGCGGGCGGTACTGCCACCTTTATTCCTTTGGATATTGCTAATGACGATGCCATCGCCGCTTTTAAAGATCAGATCATTAGTGAGTCCGGGCGCCTTGACGTGCTGGCGAATGTCGCTGGCTGGGGTCATACCGAGTTTTTTGTCGAATCATCACCGGCGAGCTGGGATAAGGAAATCGACATTAATCTCAAGGGGCCGATGAAAATGTGCCACGCTTTTATACCCGGCATGTTCGAGCAAAAATACGGTCGCATCGTTAATGTTTCGTCTGATGCCGGACGGGTCGGCAGCCTGGCCGAATCGGTTTACGCTGGCGCCAAGGGCGGTCAGATCGCTTTTACCAAGGCCCTCGCTCGTGAAGGGGCGCGCTATAACGTTGCCGTTAATTGCACTTGCCCGGGTCCCACTGAAACACCTCTCCTGGCAGATACGGCAGAGAACATTCAGGCTGCACTTAAAAAAGCCATCCCGATGCGGCGCTTTGGTCAACCGGAAGAAATTGCCGATGCCATCCTGTTTTTCGCTTGTGAGCGGTCGAGCTACTGCACTGGCCAGGTGCTTAGCGTTTCGGGTGGCCTGACGATGGTCGATTAGGGCGCTGAATATTTCGGACTTTTATATTCGTTTATAGACCCTCCCCATCCCAACCTTCCCCCGCCCAATAAATTGGGGAGGGAAGGGGCTTATTGTTGCAGGATATTCGATCTAATCCCCTCCCTCCTTGCGGGGGAGGATTAGGGTGGGGGGTAAGTTTACTTATTCAATTTGGCAATCGTTGCGGTGGTGCTGTGGCCATCTTCCAGTTCGGCCAGCACGATCTTGCCACCATAAGCCTTAACAATTGCGGCTTCCGGGATTTCATCGACGCTGTAGTCGGCGCCTTTGACAAACACTTCCGGCTTGATGGCTTCAATTATATTGGCCGGTGTATCTTCTGAGAAAATCACCACGGCATCGACATTCTCAAGTGAAGCCAGAACCTGCGCTCGGGCGGCTTCGGATTGCACTGGCCGGTCATCACCTTTGAGGCGCTTGACCGATTCGTCACTATTAAGCCCGATGATCAGCCGGTCGCAGGCGGCTTTGGCCTTAGCGATTGTGGAAATATGGCCCGGATGCAGCAGATCGAAACAGCCGTTGGTAAAGCCAAGCTTATGGCCTTTCGAGCGCCAAACCTCGGCCCGATCAATCGCCGAATTCAACGATAGAATTTTGGCTTCGCTGGATGAAAATTCCTGGCGGTGCAGGGCTTCGATGATGTCGCTGGCATAAGCAACCGCGGTGCCGACTTTGGCAACGACGATACCGGCGGCGGTATTGGCGAGTTGCACGGCATCGGTCAATCTGACCCCGGCTGCGAGACTTGCGGCAATGGTTGCGGCCACCGTGTCACCGGCACCCGAGACATCAAAGATTTCCCGCGCTTCGGCGCTAAAATGCTCAAAGCTATCCGCACCGATCAAGCTCATACCGTCGCCGCTGCGGGTCGCCAGCACAGAGTTTATTTTATGTTCGCTGATCAATTTACGGGCTGCCGCACTTATTTCGTCATCGTCTCCGACCGCCATGGCCGTCGCCTCGGCGAGCTCTTTCTGGTTGGGAGTTATCAGCTCAGCACCATGATAGCGGCTGTAATCAATGCCTTGAGGATCGATGATCACCGGCACTTTGGCAGCGCTCGCAAGCTCGATGAGTTCCTGGATAATCTCCGGCGTCAGCACGCCTTTGGCATAATCGGCCAAGACCATGGCAGCGCAATCTTTAAGCGCCGATTTCGCCAGCGTAATGACCCGTTCTTTGGTCGCCCCTTCGATGGCTTCGATGCTCTCGTCATCAGCCCGCATCATCTGCTGGCCGCTGGCGATATAGCGGGTTTTGATCGAGGTTCGACGTCCGGGATCGGTTATTAAATTAGCTTCGGTGTTGTCAATTTTACCGATCAGTTTGGTTACGTCCTTGCCAGCGCTATCATTGCCGACGACTGCGATAAAATGAGTGGTGGCGCCAAGACCGGACAGATTGCGGGCAACGTTACCAGCGCCGCCTAACATCAAATTATCTGACTTAACACTGAATACCGGGATCGGCGCTTCCGGCGAGATGCGGTCAACATCGCCGTAAACAAAGCGGTCCAGCATGACATCACCAATGCAAAGCACTTTCGCATTTGCCAGCGCTTCAACACTGGTTGCCAGATTAGCCTGATCCGTCATTCTTCTATCTGCCTCATATA
>JABIIH010000260.1 GCA_018649245.1 Rhodospirillaceae bacterium
CGCCAACTACCTTGCGGCGTGCAGAAACTTTAGGCCTCGATCTTGATGAGATGCTTAGCAACAATGATGCCTATAGTTTCTTCGCTGCGCTAGATGATCTGGTGATATCAGGCCCGACCCATACCAATGTCAATGATTTCCGGGCAATTCTTATCGAAGGCTAAGTCTGCTCCATCAGCTCAAACATTTTATCGCCAAAGACTTCCCGGGCGTCATCATGCTGTGGTTTGACGGCTTGGACAAATTCAGCGTGTTCTTCCGGCGTAAGTTCCACAATCTCGCAGCCTGCGTCTTCGATTGCTTTCCGTGAATCCACAGCTTCTTGTTCCGCCTGTCCCCGTTGCCAGACGATGGCGTCCCGTACGGCTTCTTGCATGGCGCTCTGTAGCTCCTCCGGCCAGCTCGAATAGGTGGCCCGATGACACATGATGCTGCGGGAAATATAGAAGTGGTTCGAAAGCGTGTGATAGTGGTGATATTTATGAGCGCCATAAGTTACCGTATTGGCAAACGGGTTTTCCTGGGCATCCAAGGAACCATCGACAATGCCTTCGATGGCTTCGGTGAGATCCATGCGCTTTGGTGTAGCGCCCAGTAGTTCGAACGTGCGGGCCTGGACATCGCTCGGCAGCACACGGATGCTCATGCCATCAAAATCGGCTGGCCGGCGGACGGGCCGCAGTTTATTTGAAATTTGCCGGAAACCATTTTCGAAGTAACCGAGGATTTTGTAATTTATCCTTTCTTCGGTTTTTTGTGACAGATATTGGCCAAGTGCGCCATCAATCGCGGCCCTCGCCTGTTCGTTGTTTTCGAACAGGAACGGCAGATCAACAAAACCCAGTTCGGGCACCCGGTCGGTCAAGTAGCTTGAGGATTGATAGGAAATTGTCAGGAGCCCGTGCTCGGTCAGCCACAGAATATCTTCGCCTTTATAGCCGAGGTCCATAATATTGTAGATATATTTAATATCAACATCATCGCCGAATTGCTCCTCCATGCGGTCGCCAATCCTCTTGAGCGAGCGGCTGAAAGACGTGGTCGGTGGACCATAACCACCGAGGCGGATTTGATATGTCGTATCCAACAAGTTTCCCCAAAATTATAAATTGTTCAATAAAATCAGACCATAACGAATGGGCAGCTTTATAGCCATCTTAATAAATGCCTTTTAGGATTTGCTGATCCTCGCTATGTAGAGTGTCATTATGTGTGGTTTAACGGCAATTTTCAGTTACGGCGATAACGCGCCAAATGTTGATGAGGCTGAGCTCTTGAGAATGCGCGAGGCCATGATCGCGCGCGGACCCGATGGTGCGGGCAGTTGGCTTTCTGATAATAAGCGCGTTGGGCTGGCCCATCGCCGCTTGGCCATTATCGATGTCGGGCCAACTGGGGCACAACCAATGGCGCTGGCCGATGAAGCCGGTAACATCAGGCTGCAAATTACGTACAACGGCGAAATTTATAACTTTAAACAGTTGCGCGCCGAGCTGATGGCTGAAGGCCGCAAATTCACCACTCAATCTGACACCGAAGTTCTCTTACACCTATATGACCGCGACGGCGTCGATATGTTGCGCCAGCTGCGGGGCATGTTTGCCTTTGCGCTCTGGGATGAAGCCAAGCAGGGTATGCTGCTGGCCCGCGATCCATACGGCATTAAGCCGCTCTATTTTGCTGATGACGGCGGCACCTTGCGCGTTTCCTCCCAGGTGAAAGCCTTGCAGGCGGGCGGCGCGATCTCGAGCACGCCTAATCCAGCCGGTCATGTTGGCTTCTTTACGCTCGGTTATGTTCCTGAACCCCACACCATGTTTAAAGACATTCAAGCGCTGCCGGCTGGCTCCAGTCTGTGGATCGATAAAACAGGTGCCAAGTCCGAACATAAATATTTTGATCTCACCCAGGAAATGGCGGCGCTTGAGGCGGAAGGTCCCACGGCCTCAGCCGAAGAATTGCGGGCGGCTTTAACCGAGAGCATTGAACATCATTTGGTTTCAGATGTGCCGGTTGGCGTATTCCTGTCGGCGGGATTGGATTCAGCGAGCATTATGGCGCTAACAAGCGAAGTGTCCGGCAGCCAAATGGAAACCATGACCCTACGTTTTGATGAATTTTCTGGCGGGTCACTGGATGAAGCGCCACTCGCTGCGGAGATTGCGACGCTTTACAACACCCGCCATCAAACCCGGACGGTCAAGGGAAGCGATTTTCACGCAGACAAAGAAAAGCTTTTGGCGGCGATGGACCAACCATCGATAGATGGCGTGAACACGTATTTTGTCGCTAAGGAAGCCGCCGATATGGGACTAAAAGTCGCTTTGTCGGGTTTGGGCGGGGATGAATTGTTTGGCGGCTATGATTCTTTCCAGCAGGTCCCGTCACTGGTTAACGGTCTGGGCTGGGTGCCGGGCATCAGGACGTTGGGTGCCGGCTTTCGAATACTGAGCGGGCCTTTGTTGCGGCATTTAACCTCACCTAAATATGCTTCCCTATTTGAATATTCAGCCGATTATGGCTCGGCTTACTTGCTGCGGCGCGGTTTATTTATGCCCTGGGAGCTGCCGCAGTTTTTAGATGCGGAATTGGTGCGCGAAGGTTGGCGGGAGCTCAATTTGCTCAATAATCTCAACACGACGATTTCCGGGATAAAAAAATCAGCCAATAAAGTCTCTTTGCTCGAAAGTGCGTATTACATGCGAAATCAATTGTTGCGCGATTCAGATTGGGCCGGCATGGCGCATTCACTGGAAATTCGCACACCCCTGGTTGACGCGACGTTGTTTACCAAGCTCGCGGCGCGTGGCTTTAGCAAACAAGACATGGCGCGCAGCCCGGCCACTGCATTGCCGGATAGTGTGCTCAACCGGCCCAAAACCGGGTTTTATATTCCCGTGCGTGAATGGCTCCAAGGTGAAGGTGCAGAAGCTGGCGCTGAACGTGGCGGGCGAGGCTGGGCTAAATCGATCTATCAGGAAACATACGCAGCCTGATTAGATTGTCATATGTGATTGTTTGCGAGCTAAACAATCTTTATCCTTAGACAAAACTTACAGAGCCAGGAAAATCAAATGTCTTTTACCGCACAAATCCCCTATGGGGCCTATTGGTCAACACCTTTTGCCAAGTGGCAAGGAACGTTGTCTCATCTCCATTCCATTAAATTCGGCGCTCATGTTGCCAAAGCCGAGCTCGCTAAGCGTGATATCAGCCCGGAAGTATTTGACTACGCGACGCTGGGATTAACCGTGCCGCAGCACCAATCCTTCCACGGTCTGCCATGGTTTACCGGCCTAATCGGCGCACCGGATGTCGGCGGGCCAACAATTTCGCAAGTTTGCGCCACCGGTGTGCGCTGTATGTTGGATGCAACACAATCTGTTGAGGCTGAAATGTCGGATGTTGCCCTCGTCGCCACGGTCGATCGGGTATCAAACGGCCCGCAACTTTATTATCCGGCGCCATCAGGGATTGGTGGCACAGGGGCCCACGAAAATTTAACTCTCGATAACATGCAATGCGATGCGCTTGGCGGCCACTCCATGCTGCAGACAGCCGAAAACGTTGCCAAAAAAAGCCAAATTACGACCCAAGAGCAACACGATATTGTAACGCTGCGCCAAGAGCAGTATCAAATGGCGCTGGCCGATGATTCAGCTTTCCTGAAAAGATTTATGACCCTGCCATTCGATGTGCCATCGGCAAATTTCAAAAAGACTGTGGGCACCATGGACGGCGATGAAGGTGTCTTTAAATCCAATCCTGAGAAATTGGCGAAGCTGAAACCCGTGTTGCCGGATGGCACCGTAACCTATGGCGGCCAGACCCATCCGACCGATGGCAATGCCTGTATGATTGTCACCACACCGGACAAAGCCCAAGAATTCAGCAGCGATAAAAATATTGTAGTGAAAATTAAAGGCTTCGGTATGGCTCGTGCCGCCAATGGCTATATGCCGGAAGCGCCGGTTCCAGCCGCTCATCGTGCATTAGAAAGTGCTGGTCTGAAACTAGACGATATTGATGCGATCAAAACTCATAATCCATTTGCCGTCAACGATGCCTATTTTGTCAAAGAAACCGGCTTTGACATTAATAAGATGAATAACTATGGCTGCACTCTTGTTTGGGGCCATCCGCAGGCGCCAATGGGTGTTCGCGGTGTTATCGAGCTGATTGAGGAAATGGTCATCAAAGGCGGCGGCAATGCCATGTTTACGGGCTGTGCAGCGGGTGATACCGGCATGGCCATGGTTATCGAAGTCGGCGACAAATAAATGATGGGTGGTGCTAAGTGAATTCCAGCGCACCATCATTTGACTATATTATCATTGGTGCCGGTTCAGCTGGCTGTGTTCTCGCCAATCGTTTAAGCGAAAATCCAGATCATCGGGTACTGCTGATTGAAGCCGGCCCCGCTGATCGCGATCCGATGATTAAAATTCCCCTGGTCTGGCTCAAGTTTGTTCAGAACCGGCGCCACGACTGGGGTTATGACACTCAGCCTGAACCGCATATGGATCATCGCCAGATCGAATGCGTGCGCGGCAAAGTCCTCGGTGGCTGTTCGTCGATTAATGCAATGACCTATGTGCGCGGTAATCCAGGTGATTTTGAGCGCTGGAAAAAAACCGGGCTTGATCACTGGGGCTATGATGACGTACTGCCTTATTTTAAGCGCGGTGAAAGCTGGTCGGGCGGTGAAGATAAATACCGGGGGGCCAGCGGCCCATTTAAAGTTCGTCCCAGCACCTACCAAGATCCGATGTTTGAAGCCTATATGACGGCTGCCGATCAACTGGGATTGGGCCGGACGGCGGACTACAATGGTGATAATCAGCTTGGTCTCGGCCGCTCGCAACAAAATATCGTGGCTGGCCGCCGCTTTAGCGCTGCCGATGCTTATCTGCGGCCGGCTTTGAAGCGCCCGAATTTAACGCTTAAGCTCAAACAGTTTGTGACAAAATTAGTGATCGAAAAAAGCCGCGCTATTGGTGTTGAACTGGCCGGTCCGAATGGTCAAACGCAAACCATCATTGCTGAGCAAGAAGTCATGGTTGCCACGGGCGCGTTAAACTCACCACATTTATTGATGTTGTCCGGCATTGGACCGACGGAGCAACTGCAAAAACAGGGATTGGATGTCATTGCTGACGCGCCGGAAGTCGGTCAAAATCTGCAAGATCACATGTCAGCCGGCGTGGCTTATCACCGTAAACAGCCGGGGCCGTTTGTGGCCAAGGCACGTTACGACCGTCTGGCGATCAATATGCTGACAACTTATTTTTTTGGCAAGGGCAGCGCCGTAGACTTTCCCGGCGGCCTCACCGGATTTACTAAAATCGATCCTGCTTCTGATGTGCCCGATATTCAGCTCTTGTTTAATGGTGCGCCGGTCAACGCTCATCCGTGGTTTCCGGGTATCAAGCCGGTATGGCGCGATGGCTTTGGCTGCCGGGCGGTATTGCTGCATCCTGAAAGTCGGGGCAGTTTGACTATAGTTTCTGCCGATCCAAGCAAGCTGATGCAAGTCAGACAAAACTTTCTGGCCACGGAAAAAGACCGTCGGATATTGCGTCAGGGTTTCAAGCTGTGCCGGGAACTCTCCGAGCAATCGGCGCTGGATGATTACCGTGCCGAAGAAAATTTACCTGGTGCAGAGGCTACATCAGATGATCAGATCGATGCACATATCCGGGCGACCGGTATCACGGTGCATCATCCGAGCGGCACCTGCCGCATGGGCAGCGACGAAAGCTCGGTTGTTGATCCTGAGTTAAAGGTTAGAGGGGTCGATAAATTACGGGTTGTTGATGCTTCGGTGATGCCGGACCTGATCAGCGGCAATATTCATGCAGCGGTGCTGATGATTGCCGAAAAAGCCGCTGATTTAATTAAACAATCTGCTGATTAGGTAATCGAATTTGATTTGTTGATCGAATTAAGCATCGAGACCTGCATCATCAACTCGAGCGATTTTTGCGGATCATCCAGGGTCTCTCTAATTTCATCCTGACGCTGTTTTCTGACAGCAGGGTCTTTTTCTTCCAGGTTCTTTTTGTTGCGGATCGATTGCGCCTGGACATATTCAATAGCGATGGGACGGCGTTGGCGATCATAGAGGTCCAGTAAATCTTCACTGGCACCGTGGTTCAATATTTGAATGAGCTTCTCTGCCGCATTAACACCATCGTGGAGACCGCCATTCATACCCATGCCACCAAGCGGATTATTTAGGTGGGCGGAATCACCGGCTAGCAAGACTCGGCCCTGGCGGTAGGTTTCGGCAACCCGTTGATTAACCGGATAGAGCGTCGAGTGTGAAATGGTGTATTTTTGATCCCTTGGCGCAATACCTTGAATGCGCGATTCAAGAAAATCCAGGTCGAGTATTTCTTCATCTGACATTTCCGGTTTGGTCGGGATCATAAAGCGCCACATTTCCGGCGCCCGGATAACCGCGACCCATTCCTCCGGGTCCATGATATAGGCAACCGGGCACATGTCCGGCACAGCCTCGTTGATATCATCAGTCGTGCTGACCACAAGGAACAGCTCTGGAAAGGTAAAGCCGGGAAACTCGATATTC
>JABIIH010000071.1 GCA_018649245.1 Rhodospirillaceae bacterium
CGGTGTGATAATCGTTGCCGGCAGTTTTTGATTTTTCTGTAAGCCATCCGGAAATTCATGGCCATAAAGCAGCCGCTCGCCGCGCTCATACATCGGCCAAATACTGGTTTCCGTTGAGCCGGTTAAATAATCCCGCACCACCATTTCAATCGGCAGCATATCCAAGTTTTTCACCAATGCGACGTTAGGATCGGGATAGCTGATCACATGGTTGGGGCATATATCCGCGGTTTGATCAAACCAATAGCGCGCCGTCTGGGTAAGCACCTGACCTTTGTAGGGAACGGCTGCTAGCACTTGATCAAAGGCCGATTGACGGTCAGTCGAGATCAACAGCCGCCGGCCATCAGGTAAGCCATAAGCATCACGTACCTTACCGCGATAGAAATCCGGCAGCTCCGGAAACTCCGCGTCGATCAGGCAATTATCAATCAGTTGTTGGTCGGTATTACTCACGTTTTCATGCCTATTTTATTGATAGTGGAAGGGTATGGTGACTACCTGATTCGTGGCGGTCTGAAAACCAAAAAATGAGATTAAATAAAGGGCCGCAACCAATCGAGGGTTTCTGTCGTTGGCCCGGATGGGTCATATTCAGCACCAAGCCAGCCCCGCCAGCCCATTTTGTCGAGTGCTGCAAACACAAAAGGGTAGTTAATCTCGCCGGTTCCCGGCTCATGTCGCCCAGGAGTATCGGCAAACTGGATATGGCCGATGTGTTCAAGGATTTCGATCATACGGTTGACCAAATTTCCTTCCATGATCTGCATGTGATAGAGATCATACTCGAACGCGAGATTTTCATGATCCGCAACTTTAATCACGTCAATCGCCTGCTGAGAAGTATAAAGCAGGAAGCCTGGACGGTCATAAGTGTTCACGGCTTCGACGAGCACTTTAACACCAGCTTCAGCCAAAGTTTCGGCGGCATAGTTGAGATTACCTGCCAACACATCCAGGCATTCTTCCCGTGAAAACTGATCCATTGGCGGCCAGCCCGGCAACACGTTCATATTGACCGGTTTTAATATCTCGGCGTATTGATGCGCTTGCTCAACTGCTGCTTTGAACTGATCTTCGCGTCCCGGCATTGCCGCCAGCCCAGGGCCACCACTGGTTAAATCACCAGCGGGTATATTAATGACGGCAATTTCAACTTCAGCACTTTCTTTGGCAGCCAATAAATCTTTTGGCTCAATATCATAGGGGAATTGCACCTCGATGGCGCCAAAGCCGGCGTCTTTGGCCGCTTGAAAGCGATCCAGAAAATCATGCTCCATAAACATCATTGAAATATTTGATGAAAAACGCGGCAATTTGGCTGTTCCCTCTATTGGTTGCGTAACTCGCTGGCCACAAGTTTCCGCCGGCGTATTTCCATGGCCAGTAGTCCGAGCGCCAAGACAAGCCCGACAATATTAACTTCACCGGCGCTCGCAAAGGCATTGAGCGGAATGATGAGGAAAAATCCAGCTATACAATAAGCAACCCGCTCAATTAAGGAAAGCGGCTGTGAATAAAAACCGATTATGCCAACTGAAATTAGCCAGGCCGCAGCTAACGCACCAGCTGCATCAAGAACAATGAATTGCCATTCACCATGCATAATCAAAGTCGGTGAGGCAACGAACATAAACGGAATTATAAAAGCCAGCCAGCCAAACCGCATGGCTGAGAATCCGGTGCGCATCGGGTCGGCACCGGACAAATTGGCAGCCGCGAATGCACCAATCGCAACCGGCGGCGTAATCATCGACATCATGCCGAAATAAAGAATAAATAAATGGGCGGCAATCGGCAGCACGCCGACTTCAACCAAGGCCGGAGCCACCAGGGTGGCTAACAGCACATAGACACCGACAGTCGGCATCCCCATACCGAGAATGATACAAACGACCGCTGCTAAAACCAACAAAACGATCAAATTTCCAGATGCTGCCTGCACCAAAATAAGCGTTAAGGCAAATCCAAGGCCGCTGAGATTGAGCACACCGATGACCATACCGACACAACCGCCGATCATAAATATATCAATCACACCCAGACCGGTGCCGCGTAAGGCGTGGAACAAATCATTGAGCGTTAATTTCTTACCCTTGTAGCCGAATATAGCCGTAGCGATGATTACCACTGCTGCCGCAGTCAAAGCTGAAAGCTCGGGTGAATAATTTAAGACAAACAAAGCAACAACCAAGGCCACAAAAGGCAATGGGAAGAACCAGCCGGATTTCAAAACCGGCCCGGCAGCAGGTATTTCCGATATCTCGATCCGCTTCATATTGCCCTTGGCGGCTTCGAGATCGGCTTGGATGAACAAGGCGATATAATAAAGGATCGCCGGGATCAAAGCAGCCAGCACAACATCGGTGTAGGGGATTTGCAAAAATTCAGCCATCAGAAAGGCCGATGCTCCCATCACCGGGGGCATGAGCTGCCCCCCGGTCGAGGCCACTGCTTCGATAGCCCCAGCATGATGTGCCTGATAGCCGCCGCGCCGCATCAGCGGAATAGTGACGACCCCGGTGGTGACAACGTTTGAAACCGTGCTGCCGGAGATGGAACCGAACAGACTGGAGGCAAACACTGATATTTTGGCCGGACCACCGCGATACCTGCCCATCAAGACCATGGCGATGTCGGTGAAGAATTCGGAGCCACCCGAGACAAACAATATCCGGCCAAAAAAGACAAAGGCGACAACGATGGTGGTGACAATCCGCATCGGCGTGCCCAAAACGGATGTCGAATCCCAACCTAAATAATAAATAAGATGTTCAAGATCGATGGGTCGGCCTTCCATTTCACCCGGCAATTGATCACCGATCAGAGCCAGAATCAGGAAAAGCAGTACGACCGAGGTTAGGATCATGCCAACCGTGCGCCGTAATCCTTCGATCAGTAAAACGGCCATGATGCCGCCAACGATTAAGCCGTTAAGCGGGCGACGGCCAATGGCTTCGGTAAGTTCCGGATACCAATAAGCAGTGTAAGCAGCAACACCAGCGCCAATAATAGCCGCCGCAATATCATACCAGGGCACGGCGCCTTGGCGAAACCGTCCCGGTCCCGCTGGCACAGCCAAATAAACCAATGGCAAGGCAATGGTCAGCATGACGCCTAAATATTGTTCGGTATAAATCTGCAGGCCGACGTCGCGGTAAAGATCAAGCGCCCAGGCCGCCGACGACAAGGTCAAGCCAACCGCCAAAACAGTCACCAGCAGATTAAGCGATTTGTTGTCTAGCCGAGCGGTTTTGGGAGCTTCGGTGTCACTCATTTTAATCGGAGTCTTTGATGGTAAAAAAGGTTAACCGGGCAGCAAACAACGCCACTGCCCGGTTTACTAAATTGATGCTATTTAGGTGGCCATTGGCCAATTTCTTTATAAAATTTAATCGCCCCAGCGTGGTACTGCAGGCCCGCATATTTCTTAGCCATACGTTTGGGTTTGAAGCCACCCAGGCCTTTAAAGGATGCTAAAAGACCTTTTTTATTGCCGTGCAGGGCTTTGACGACTTTGTAAACCACATCAGCTGGAACTTCAGCAGCGGTATTGAGCAAGAAATCAAAACCAATAATTTTGGTCGGCTTGAGAATACCGTGGTTCCTTTTAGATGGTTTAACCGTCATCGGATAAGAGCCCGGTAAAATCTTCTGCATCCGAGCAACAGCTGCCGGCGAATCGTCGATACTGAGGCCACGAATACCACCGACTTTAGCGCTCACTTGCAGAACTTTGGCCGAACCAATGGCAAAGAACAGCATATCGTTTTTACCTTTGGCAAAGTCGCCAGCGGCACGAACGACGTTTGGCGCTGGATTCATTTTAACATCTTTATAAGTCAATCCGGCATTGGCGAGATGCGCGGTAATGATCTGCTTAATCGCTTTTTGAACGGTAAAACCACCCGGTACGTTTTTGCCTTTTAGACCTTTAATCGACTGGATGGGTGAATCCTTACGGACAAAGATACCAACCCGCAACGGCGTCATAACCGCCGCAATTCGCAGATTTTTCTTCGGACCATTGCCTTCATACATGTGCGATCCAGCGACAAAAAAAGTCGTGTCCCAGGCGTTACCCAGGCCAAACTGCACATCACCCGCAACAATCCGGCGATGCGCCGTACCACTGCCCGGCTGGACGCGCGCTTTGAGCCCCGCTTTTTCAGCAATAACCTTGGCCATCGCTGAGCCTGATGAATGAGTGAACGAGCCCGGCGCCGTGGTGCCGATGCCTACTGTCTGCGCACTCGCTGTCGCCGCCAATAACGACGACGCCGCAACCGAGATTGCCGCTGCTTTAAAATTAAGATATGTGAATGTCATGATGTTTCTCCCCGCATTTTAATTTACCTAAAAAACCTTAGAATTCTAAGGTTAACCACCTTAACCTGTCAAACGAGAAGGAAGGAATTATCAATTGAGCCGCCTCCCCCAACTTATCTATGATGACATGAGCCCCGCCCAACAACAGCTCCACGATGAGATTCTCGCAGGTCCAAGAACACGAATTGCCGGGCCGATGCATGCGTGGTTCCTCAACCCGGACTATGGCACGCTGATCCAGAAAGTCGGCGCTTTTTGCCGTTATGAGACGTCACTACCGCCGCGCCTGTCCGAGCTCGCGATTATTATCGTCGCTCGGTATTGGAGCGCCGATGTGGAGTGGTTTGCCCATAGTGCCATTGCGCTTGAAAACGACATAGCTCAGACGACGGTGGAGGCGATTGAGCAAGATCAACGCCCCGACTTTGAAAATGGTGATGAGGCTTTGATATACGATCTCACCAAATCAATTCTGGAGACCAAGCGTGTGCCAGAAGAACTCTATCAAAAGGCAATAAGCGATTTTGGTGAAAAAACCCTGCTCGATCTAACCGCGATTATTGGCTACTACTGCAATATCGCTGTGCAACTCAATGTTTTTGAAATACCCGACCAGGAAGGCAGGACTATGAGGCCCGTAGACTAGATGACTGATACGCAAACTATCAATTTGTTTAAAACTTTCGCTTTTGAAGATTTCGAGATTGGCCATAAATTGAAGTATGGCAGCCATCGCCTGGGGCGCGACGAGATCATCGAATTCGCCAAGGAATGGGACCCGATGCCGTTCCATATCGATGAAAAAGCCGGCGAGGAGTCGTCCCATGGTGGCTTGATCGCCAGTGGCAGCCATCTGATTGCCATCAGGATTAAACTGATCCAAAGCGAAGGTATAAATCCCTTCGTCATCGCCGCAATGGGCTGGGATGAAATACGTTTTATCCGGCCTGGAAGGCCCGGTGATCTCCTGACGCTATTCTCTGAATGCACTGCCAAGCGCTCTTCAAATTCAAAACCGGATCGCGGGATTGTTAATAGTAGCTATGAACTAATCAATCAAAACGGCGAAATCGCGATGTCGATGAGCGACACTCTGTTGGTGCGCAAACGGGACGCTTAGATCGAGCTACCCCCAGCTGGTAATCAGGGGCGGATTTCTTTCCGGTCCGACAAAAATGGCATTCTTATCGCAATCGACCATGCAGAGACCGCAGAGCATACAATCATCCGGATAAGCGATGATCGCTTTACCGATACTTTCATCTATGCGGATGACATCCATCGGACAAGTGTAGATGCAAAGGCGGCAATTATTACAAAGTTTACGGTCAATCCGATCAATCGTCATTCCGCCGCCTCCGCTATTTCACCCGGCATCCGCGCTTCATACAATTTCTCGTAAGGTTGCGATAAATCGGGCCACCATTTCTCAGGTATCGGCCGCTTCCAAAGCTTCATCTGCTCGCCGTCGCGTTGCAAAGAAATCCAGGCCAGCCAGTCGGGATCATCGCGACGTGGGAAATCTTCGCGATAATGCGTGCCGCGGCTCTCTGTGCGAAAGAGCGAGGTGCGAAGTTTGGCTTCGGCGTTATAGATCATGCTTTTGACTTCGTGAGCCAGCCGAAGATCGTGCGGATTATCGACCATCAATTGAGGGGCCAAATGATCCCGCATGAACTCGACCATCGTCAGAGTTGCCTGCAGGCGATCACCATGCTTCACAAACAACACATAATAAGGAAACATGGCGTTTTGCAGGATTTGGGTCAGCCACTGGGGGCCAAAGCCGCCGGTGCGTTTGGTAGGTGCAAATATCTGCGTTTCATGATCTTTAAGCTGGACCGCGGGTATTTTTGCTTCGGGCACTTCATTGCAATAGAAAGCCGCACTCAGTCCAGCCCGGGCACCAGTGACGGCGGCGCTGGCCGAGCCATAGCCGATGCCTGGATAG